>JAGPHI010000239.1 GCA_018055565.1 Oscillospiraceae bacterium
GCGTTTGCAAGCCCTGCTCTGTGCCCTCGAGCAAAACCGAAACGCCCGTGGTGGCACGGTGCAGCCCTTCGGTGGCGGCAGCAATTTTGGCATCTACGGCAGCAAGCTCGGCTTTTAGCACCGATATGCTTTCGGCAATGCCACCGGCAGAAGCGGCAATTAATTGTTTGGCGGCGTTTTTTTCGCGTTCGGCGGCAGCCACAAGCGCCAATGCATCATCGCTTGCTTTATCCAGCGTTTGGCGCGCTTTTGCGCTTGCGCGCGCGCTTTCGGCCTCGGCGGCTGAAAGGATGCTTGCCTTTTCGGCTTCGGCGGCAATGCGTGCGTTTTGCACAAGGGATGCGGCTTCATCTCGCGCTTTTTGCTCGGCAGCAGCTAGCGCCTCTTTTTGCGCGTCATATTGGCTTACCGTGCGTGTAAGCGCGTCAATGGTGGCGTTTAAACGGACATTGTCGGCTTTAAGCACCACGGTTTCTTGCTCGCGCGTGAAAAGACGGGTTTTATATCCGGCGGCCTCTTCAATCGCTGCGTCTAATTGCTCGCGCAGCTCGCACATAGCGGCAGCCGATTCACGCGCGCGCTGCTTTTCGGTTTCCAGCGTTTCGCTGGCCTCGCGGATTTTTTCTAAAAGCAGGGTGTTATCGTCTTGCGCAGCTGTAAGCTCGGTTTGTAAAGCGGCAATGTTTGCAGTGAGCTGTTCGATATTGGCGGTGTTTTCGTGGCCGATGCGCTCGATATATTCCAGCACCTCTTCGCGCTTAAAGCCCAATAGCGCCGAGCGAAACACCTTTTGCGAAACGCCGCTTTTATCCACGGCAAAGCTTTGGGATGCGGGCATCGCTTCTGTCATCAGAGCGCCTCCTTATTTTTAAATAGTTTATATATATTTTTAGTATAGCATTGTTTTTTAGAAAAAGAAAGAGAAAAACAAAGAAAAAGGCAAGCTGCGGTAAATGCCACAGCTTGCCGATAGAGGGATTTATTTAGAACGATTGTTCAACAGCGTGATAACATCATCGTAGAAGGAGTTGTCCTCTTCTTCTTCCTTCTTTTTCTGCTCTTCCTCGGCCGCTGCGGCCGCCGCTATCGTGGCGGAATCGCCTGCAAAGGCAATCGGCACGCCGCCAAACGCAGCGGGAGCCTGTACGCTAGCGGGCTGCGCCGTAGAAATGGGCATAATGGCCGGCACGGAATCAAAGCCGGTGGCAATTACGGTGATGCACATTTCGTCTTTAAGGTTTTCGTCAAACGCGGCACCCCAAATGATGTTTGCATCGGGATGCGCAGCGCCTGTGATAAGGCCGGCCGCACGCTCAACATCCTCAAGGCCGATATCGGGCGAAGCCGTGATATTGATGATAACGCCGCGCGCGCCGGAAATATTGGTTTCAAGCAGGGGGCTGGAAATGGCCGCATTGGCCGCATCTTCAGCCTTGTTGACACCTTTGGCAGAGCCAACGCCCATATGCGCATAGCCCGCGTCTTTCATGATGCTGCGCACATCGGCGAAATCGAGATTGATAAACGCCGCTACGTTGATGAGTGCGGAAATGCTTTCTACACCCTGACGCAGCACATTATCTGCGGCTTCAAACGCATTATGTAACGTAATTTTTTCTTGGCTAATCAGCTTTAAGCGCTCGTTAGGGATAACGATTAAGGAATCGACCCTTTCCAAAAGGCCCGCGATGCCTTGCTCGGCCGTGTTCATCTTGCGCTTGCCCTCAAACGGGAAAGGCTTTGTAACAATGCCGATGGTGAGGATGTTTAAATCTTTCGCCACCTCGGCCACTACGGGCGCTGCGCCCGTGCCTGTGCCGCCGCCCATGCCCGCAGTGATAAAGGCCATCTGTGCGCCTTTTAAGGCAGAGGCAATCTCGTCGCGGCTTTCCTCGGCGCTGCGCTGGCCGATTTCGGGGTCGGCGCCTGCACCACGGCCCTTTGTAAGCTTTGCGCCAAGCTGCACCTTTTGCGTGGAGCGCGAAGACACCAGCGCTTGCTGGTCGGTATTCATCGAGATAAATTCGACGCCTTTTAAGCCGGTTTCCACCATGCGGTTCACCGCGTTTCCGCCGCCGCCGCCAACGCCGATTACCTTAATATTTGTTATATTTTGATTTTCTTCGTCGAGGATAAATGCCACGAATGATTCCCCCTAAAGATATTTTATGTTCTTTATTTTTCATTTCATAAAGATAGTATTCTACATTATTAAAGAGTAACAGATTTTGCGGATAATTTCAAGCGTTTCGCAAAACAAAGTTTGAATGCGGCAAAAGTTTTCGCAAAAAACAGACTTTATTGTAAAAATACCCGTTTTTTACGCATGCGTGATGATTGCTGCGTGCAAAATATTGTGCACATTTGCACTGCGGTATGGCGGCGGCAAAAACGCTTTTTGTGAAAGGCTTTTGCTGCTTTATGCAGCACTTAACGATTGTTATGTGATTTTACCTGCGCGCCACACACCCTGCCTGGGCTGGTTTTCACTTTGATGGCTTACGTCTAGCGTGCCGCGCTCTGTGGGGCTGATGTTTTGCGTAAGCACGGTTTTTGCGATGGCCAGCTTATCGGGCAAATCGTTTTTGGTGCCCAAAATTACACGCGCGCGCCCTTCGTATAGAAAGCTAATTTCCAGTTCGCTTGTGATATCCAGCTGCGTCACAGGGGCAAGCTGTGCCTCGTTTAGCGCGTCGAGCACCATGGAAAGCGCTTGTATGCGTTCGGGTGTTTCCAGCTCTAGCGGCTTGCCTGCCTGCGGCAAAACGGGGGCTGCGCCCACAATTTCTACAAGGCCTGTGGGTAAATCCTGCGAGAGGCGCAGCACCTTTAAGCTGGCACTTAGCACGGCATATCCCGTGCCAGAGGCGGTGTAAAACGTTTCGGCGGCGGGGGTAACCTTAAACACCACGGTGCCCGGTAAGCGGCGGCGCACGGCAACGCTTTCAATATAGGGCAGCGTTTCGGAAATGCCTTTTTCGGCCGTTTTGCTGGAAAATGAGAAAATGTTATCGCCCA
>JAGPHI010000016.1 GCA_018055565.1 Oscillospiraceae bacterium
GCATAATGACATCAACGTATACCTGCGGGTTAAACCATCTTAGGGCTGCAAAAACAATCACGATTCTCATGGTAAGTAATGTTGTAAGCTTCATTTTTTCAAAAAAGACGGGCTTTGCCAATATAAGCACTAATATGGATGGTATTACAATCATGGTGACGTTTGCATAAATTGGCTGAAATACGGAAATAACTGCCATGCCGGTAATTGCCGCTGTAAACATAATCCATTTGATGAGTACGTTTACCCTTGTTTGCTTTGTGTCTAAATTTTGCTCTTTCATAAAATTCTCCTCACGTTTTATAGTTAACAGCAATGCCTTATTGCTATTAATTTAACAATGTCATGTACGGCTAAATGTGCTGGCCAAAACTTGCCTTTGTGATGATATAATTGTATTAAATATAGTGTGAAAATTCGCACAGTATGTCTTTTAAAATTTGGGTTTATCCGCAAATATCATCGGTTAATAGCTTGCAAAATTCCTGAAGCCTTTGCCGAGTTTCTTCTTTATCGCTTTGCTCGTTGTCTCTTGTTGCCATCTTTTGCATAAGCCCCAAAAGACTGTCATAGGCATTATAATAGCTGCGTATAGCCTTTTCTTTGTTTTTTACACTTCCGTCTTGCAAGCCTTTGCTGATGGCTTTGCTTAAAGGCGCAACCATCTCTTCAAAGGTTTCCGGTGGGGTGGAGCTTACAAGACTTACCATCCCGCTTCTATATAAAAACACCTCCGCCTCCTGTATAAAAATAAGCTTTTTGCTATCCACAAAATATTGTTTTGCATATGCGTTTAAAATTGCTTCTATTTGCATTGCACCATTTAATTGATCTATTTGGCTTTTTTTATAAGCCTTTTCAGACGCATCAACAGTTTTGCTCCAAAAAAGCATTGCAGAGGCAAGCACTAAATCCGCCTTAGTTTCAAAATATCGGTATACTGAGCGCTGTGTTAACCCTGCAATTTTTGCGATATCCGATATTTTGGTATTTTCAATACCGTTATTTACAAAGCAGTTTAACGCCACTTCAATAACCTTTATTTTGTTTTGCTCTCGTATTTCTTCTAAAGACATTGCAATCCCCTTCATGCAGTACAATAGCATATATAAACTTTCAATACTGTAAATGTCAGTTAAACTGACATTTACAGTATACAATAAAAAACACAAGAAAAGCTATAGAAAAAATGACAAAATACGGCTGTTAATTTTGTAACAAATATAAATATATCAAAAAAGGCGTAAGCGTCAGAAACGCTTCGCCATGTGAAGAGCTTGTGTAAAGCTCCGTGTTTTAATTAAATGTAACAACAAAATAGATAGACAAATAAAAACGGAGTGTTCTTATAAGGCTGTTAAAATCCTATAAGAACACCTGATTGTGTTGACTGGACGGAATAGATAACGGTGCCCGCAGGCGCAACCGCAAAAAGGTGGTAGCGACAGGGAGGTGTGGTGAGGACGTGCGCGCACCTTTGGTGCGCGGCAACCGAACAAGGCGAGCCGAGCGAGCCTTTTGCAAAAAAAAGAAACAGCCCCACATGGCGTGAACCTTTGCAACGCAAAAGTGATGCCATACGGGGCTGTTTCGACGTGGTCGGAGTGACAGGAATCGAACCTGCGGCATCCTGGTCCCAAACCAGGCGCGCTACCAGCTGCGCTACACCCCGATATTGTATTTTTCGTGGCTTATGCTGCGCTTTTGCGTTTTGTGGCGCTGCATAAACAAAATGCGGCCACAAGCGGCTTTGCGCTGCGCAAGAAACATGCGTTTGCACATTATGGAAAAGTGCCTTGCCCTCTGCCGCAGCATTGCCTGCATTTGATGGGCAGATATCATTATAATCGTATCTAAGGGCAAAAGTCAAGGTTTTGCGCGCAGAATCTGTAAAAACATCTTGACTAAAGGCGCGCGGCGCTTTACAATGAAACAGGTAGTCTGCACGGCGCGCCTTGCAAAGCGGCAAGTGCACGCAGATGCGGCTTAAAATCACCCTGAAAGGCATGGTATCATGATGCGTAACACCGAAAAAACGATGGACCAGATTATTGCCCTTTGCAAAAACAGAGGGTTTATCTTTGCAGGCAGCGAAATTTACGGCGGCCTTGCAAATTCATGGGATTACGGCCCGCTTGGCGTGGAATTTAAAAATAATGTTAAGCGCGCGTGGTGGAAAAAATTTGTGCAGGAATCGCCATATAATGTTGGGCTGGATTCTGCAATATTGATGAATCCGCAAACATGGGTGGCCACCGGCCATGTGGGCGGCTTTTCTGACCCGCTGATGGATTGCCGCGAATGCAAAACACGCCATCGCGCAGACAAGCTTATTGAGGACACGGGCGCGCGCGCCGAGGGCATGACGGATGCCGAAATGCAGGATTATATCAAGGAGCACAATATTGTGTGCCCCTCGTGCGGCAAAGCCAATTTTACCGATATTCGCAAATTTAATTTGATGTTTAAAACCTTTATGGGCGTTACCGAGGACAGCAAAAACGAGGTGTATCTGCGCCCCGAAACCGCGCAAGGCATTTTTGTAAACTTTGCCAATATTCAGCGCTCCACACGCCGCAAGCTGCCGTTTGGCGTGTGCCAAGTGGGCAAGGCGTTTCGCAACGAGATTACACCGGGCAACTTTTTGTTCCGCCTGCGCGAGTTTGAGCAGATGGAATGCGAGTTTTTCTGCAAGCCGGGCACCGATTTGGAATGGTTTGCCTATTGGAAAGATACCTGCAAAAACTTTTTGCTTTCGCTTGGCATGAGCGAGGAGGACATTCGCCTGCGCGATCATGACGCGAAGGAGCTTTCGTTCTATTCAAAAGGCACAACCGATATTGAATATCTGTTCCCGTTTGGCTGGGGCGAGCTTTGGGGCATTGCCGACCGCACAGATTACGATTTGGGCCGCCACAACAGCCAGTCGGGCAAAACGCAGGATTATTTTGACCCCGAAACCAACGAGCATTATGTGCCCTACGTGGTCGAGCCATCGCTTGGTGCCGACCGTGTGGCGCTGGCATTTTTGTGCAGCGCTTACGACGAAGAAGTGGTGGACGCAGAAAAGAACGATTCCCGCATCGTGCTGCGCTTGCATCCTGCGCTGGCGCCGTATAAGGCATGCGTGCTGCCGCTTTCGAAAAAGCTTTCCGAGGGCGCGGACAAAATTTTTGCCGAGCTTGCAAAGCATTTTATGGTGGATTACGACGAGGCAGGCTCTATCGGCAAACGCTATCGCCGTCAAGATGAAATCGGCACACCGATTTGCATTACCTATGATTTTGAATCCGAGCAGGATGGCTGTGTAACCGTGCGCGAGCGCGACACCATGCAGCAAGAACGCATCGCAATTGCCGATTTAAAGGCGTATATTGAGCAAAAAATCGCTTTTTAAACAAAATATTTTATTAATAACGCCCCGTATAAATTGTATGATTTATACGGGGCGTTATTTGCTGTTATCGCTCGAATTTAAACAATTTGTGAATATTATAGGGAAGTATTGACATTTGGGTATCGGATGCACTATTATACTTAAGTAGCTTAATGGTTTTGCTGCTTAACAATTTGGACATTTTTGCAAACACAACGGAATACGATGGGGAGGCACACACATGGACGATCCAAAGGCGCTGGCGCTGGCCTTGTTTCGCGCGATGACGCGCGTGCGAAAAGCATGGCATGCTGTCACGCCTACGCCAAAACTGAACAAATCGCTTTTTATCACGTTGATGACGGTGGCACACGCAGACGAATTGGAGTTTTTTAAAGAAAGCGGCATTGTGCCGTGTGGAGAGGGGCTTACGTTAAGCGAGCTTGCGGGGGTAACGCATCAATCGTTGCCGTCGGTAAGCCAGCGTGCGGCAAGCCTTGAGGAAATGGGTTATCTTGTGCGCACGCAAGATGCTACCGACCGCCGCATTTGGCGGTTGCAGCTAACGGACGAGGGGAAAAAGCTGGTGGTAATGGCAAAGGCAAGCTTTGAAAAGGATTTGCTGGAGCTGATGCGGCGATTTGGCAGCGAAAATGTGAGCACGCTTGTAGAACTGCTTGAAAAATTTTGCGACACATTAGAGGAAAAACAGCAAGAGGACAATGCGCCTCAAAATATCACGGAAAGGGATGGTCAATAGAATGACAAAAATTGTACGCTATTTAAAACCGTATATTGCCTTGCTGGGCGCGGCTGTTGTGCTTTTGTTTTCGCAGGCGATGTTGGATTTAAGCCTGCCGAATATGATGAGCGACATTGTAAACACCGGCATCCAAAAGGGCGGTATCACCGAGCTTTCGCCGAAAGCAATTTCGGCTACTTCCATGCAACTAATGCAAAAATTTATGCCCGAAAGCGATAAAGCGCTTGTAAATGCCGCTTACGAGCCGGCAGGAAAAGAGGCTTTGAGCGAGGCGGACTATGCAAGCTTTATCGGGCAATATCCCGAGGCGGCCAATGTGCCCGTGCTTCGGCAGGTGCAAACAGGCGCGGATGTAGACGCGGCCTTTGCAAAGGCGGGCTATGCACTGATGACCTTTATGAAAGATATGGCGACCGCCAGCGCAAAGCGCGATGTAAGCGAGGGCGCAGCGTCAATGGATATGGGCGCGCTGGCGCCGATGCTGCCCATGCTGGAAAAGGTGCCGCAGCAGGCCTTGCAAGGGGCCATTGATACGGCGGCCGTCACGCCCGAATCCATGATTTCGCAAACGTCGGCGGTGTTTATCAAAGGCTTTTATCAAGAGCTGAAAGCAAATACCGACAAGATACAAACGAGCTATATCCTGTTTACAGGCCTTAAAATGCTGGGATTCAGCCTTTTGGTGGTGGCATGCGCTGTTTTGGTGGGGCTTTTGTTTTCGCGGCTTGGCGCGGGCGTTGCGCGCGATTTGCGGCGCGACGTGTTTACAAAGGTGTCGTCGTTTACCAATGCCGAGCTGGATAAGTTTTCAACAGCCAGCTTAATTACGCGCACCACAAACGATGTTACACAGGTGCAGAGCTTTTTAACGATGGGTATGCGCATGATGTGCTATGCGCCCTTGATGGGCATCGGCGGCATCTTTATGGCATTATCAAAATCGTCCAGCATGGCGTGGGTTATCGCACTGGCGGTTATCGTGATTATTTGCGTAATTGGCGTGATATTTTCCATTGCGATGCCGCGCTTTACAAAAATGCAGCAATTGATTGATAGGCTGAATCTTGTGTCGCGCGAGGGGCTTTCGGGCATGATGGTAATCCGCGCATTCAACACACAAAAGTTTGAAGAAGCGCGCTTTGACAAGGCCAATCACGATTTAACCGATAATTCGCGTTTTGTGTTCCGCACGGTTTCGTTGATGATGCCCATTATGATGTTTGTGATGAACGCAGTAAGCCTTTTAATTGTGTGGGTAGGCGGCCAGCAAATTGCCGCATCGGCCATGCAGGTGGGCGATATGATAGCGTTTATCCAATATTCAATGCAAATTATGATGAGCTTTTTGATGATTAGCATGATGTTTATCATGCTGCCGCGCGCGGGCGTTTCGGCAAAGCGCATCGGCGAGGTGCTTGAAAGCGAAAGCAGCGTGAAAGACCCGCAGCAGCCTAAGCATTTGCCCGCAAACATCCGCGGCGAAGTTGCCTTTCACGATGTAAGCTTTTGCTACGAGGGCGCGGACGAAAACGTGCTTGACCACATTAGCTTTACGGCAAACGCAGGCGAAACCACGGCCTTTATCGGCTCGACAGGCTCTGGCAAATCCACGGTGATTAATTTAATTCCGCGGTTTTACGATGTAAGCGCCGGCAGCGTAACAGTGGACGGCATCGACGTGCGCGATTTGCCGCAGCACGAGCTGCGCGCGGCTATTGGCTATGTGCCGCAAAAGGGCACGCTGTTTTCGGGCGATATTGCGTCTAATTTGCGGCTTGGCCGCGAGGAGGCACCCGATGATATCCTGCGCAATGCCAGCGAAACTGCGCAGGCCACCGAGTTTATCGACCATTTAGAGGACGGCTTTGCCTCGCCCATCAGCCAGGGCGGCACGAATGTGTCGGGCGGGCAGCGCCAGCGCCTTTCCATTGCGCGCGCGCTGGTAAAGCAAGCGCCAATCTATATTTTTGATGATACATTCTCTGCGCTGGATTTCAAAACCGATGCTGCGCTGCGCAAGGCGCTGGGCACTTATACAGGCGGCGCCACGGTGCTTTTGGTGGCACAGCGCATCTCCACCATCGTGCATGCCGAAAAAATTGTGGTGCTGGACGAAGGCAAAGTTGTGGGTATTGGCCGCCACGAGGAATTGATGAAAACCTGTGAGGAATATCGCGAAATTGCAGCCTCGCAGCTGCCAAAGGAGGAGCTTGCAGTATGGCAGAAATAAAAAACAGTGCCCCACCCGCAGGGCCCGGCGGCGGGCATGGCCCTGCCGGCAGAATGATGCGCGGGGAAAAGGCAAAGGATTTTAAGGGCACAATGCGCAAGCTGTTTGCGTATTTGGGCAAATATATTTGGGCAATACTGGCCGTTGCCATTTTTGCGGCAACCTCAACGGTATTTGCCATTGTGGGGCCCAAAATTTTGGGTCAGGCAATCGACGAGCTATTTGCAGGGCTGATGGCCATGCTAACAGGCACGGGCGGCATCAATTTTACCACCGTGGGGCGCATTTTGCTGTTTCTTTTGGGGATTTATCTTGTGTCGGCAACATTGTCGGGCATTCAGGGTTTTATCATGACCAATATTTCCACAAAGGTTAGCTACACGATGCGCAAGGACATTGAAGAAAAAATCAGCCGCATGCCGCTTTCGTATTTTGACCGTGTGCAAAGCGGCGATGTGCTTTCGCGCATCACCAATGACGTAGACACCGTTACGCAAACCTTAAATCAAAGCCTTTCGCAGATTGTTACCAGTGTTGCCACCTTGATTGGTGCGGTGGTAATGATGATTTCCATTAGCCCGATGATGACGCTGGTGGCGCTGTGCATCCTGCCACTAAGCTTGATTATCGTGGGCAATGTGGTAAAGCGCAGCCAGCCGTTTTTTCAAAAACAGCAAAGCTATCTTGGCGCGGCAAACGGCCATGTAGAAGAAATGTATGCTGGGCATTTGGTGTTAAAAGCCTTTAACGGCGAAGCCAAAAGCGTAGAAACCTTTAACGAAATCAACGACAAGCTATACAATTCGGCGTGGAAAAGCCAGTTTTTGTCGGGCCTGATGATGCCACTGATGAATTTTGTGGGCAATTTAGGGTATGTGGGCATTTGTATTTTAGGCGGATTTTTAACGTTAAAAGGCTCCATCTCTGTGGGCGATATCCAAGCCTTTATCACCTATGTGCGCAATTTTAACCAGCCCATCACACAAATTGCCAATATCTCCAACGTGTTGCAGCAAACCGCTGCCGCGGCCGAGCGCGTGTTTGTGTTTCTTGCCGAGGCAGAGGAAGAGCCAGACCCTGTCAGCGATGTCGATACAAGCAGCATCAAAGGCGAAGTGGCCTTTGCGCATGTGCATTTTGGCTATACTGCCGAAAAAACGATTATCAATGATTTTTCCACAATTGTAAAGCCGGGGCAAAAGGTGGCGATTGTGGGGCCAACAGGTGCCGGCAAAACCACAATGGTAAAGCTGTTAATGCGCTTTTACGATGTGAACGAGGGCGCAATATTAATCGACGGCTACGATGTGCGCCAGTTTACCCGCAACGAATTGCGGGATATGTTTGGCATGGTGTTGCAGGATACGTGGCTGTATGGCGGCACGATAATGGAGAATATCCGTTACGGGCAGCTGGATGCGCCCGATGAGGACGTAATCCGTGCGGCAAAGGCAGCGCAGGTACACCATTTTGTGAAAACGCTGCCCGATGGCTATCAGATGGTGCTGAATGAAGAAGCCACCAATATCAGCCAGGGCCAAAAACAGCTTTTAACCATTGCACGCACCATCTTGTCGAATCCCAAGATTTTGATTTTGGATGAGGCAACCTCCAGCGTGGATACGCGCACCGAGGTGGCCATACAAAAGGCCATGAACGCCTTGATGGAGGGGCGCACCAGCTTTATTATCGCGCATCGCCTGTCCACCATTCGCGATGCGGACTTGATACTGGTTATGCGCGACGGCGATATCGTGGAAACCGGCACGCATGAATCGTTGCTGGAAGCAAAAGGCTTTTACTCTGAGCTGTATCTCAGCCAGTTTGCGCAGGCGAACTAAAAAAGATAACAATAAACACTTAAAAACCCGCATGTTTAACGATGAAACGTTAAGCATGCGGGTTTTGTGTGATAAAAGCGGTGTTTTGAAAACGCATCCAGATGGAGTGCTATAGGATGGCTAAGATGCAAACGGGCAAAAGCGTGCCCTTTGCAAAAATCGATGTAGCATTCCCGTCCAAAAACGCGTACAGCGTGCGGGATAGCGCAGGCTTAGTGCAAGCGGGCAGTGCCTTTTTTGTCTTCTTCGGGCGCTTCTTCAAACATATTATCGGAATAAACCACGCAGTCAAGATAAATTGAGCAGATTTTGTCTGGCGCAAGCTCTACGCCGTATTCTGCGCTGTTTTGCCTATCCCATGTGCCTGCCTCATAGGCTTGCACAAAGCGCAAAAGGCGGCGCATTTTATTGTCGGTGCCAAGCAGCGCGTCGCGCACGTCTTCGTTCAGTGGCAAATCTTCCAGCACGGAGGGCATCGGCGCTTCCATGATAACGTCTAACAAGGAGAACATGCCCAAAATAAACGCATCGTCTGAACGCTTTGCGTAAGCGGGCACTTCCTTTGCAATGCGCTCGGCAAAGGTGGCGCGTAAAAATGCCGATTTCACAAGTTCCTCGGCTTTCGCATCGGCCATGTTTTTGGCCGCCACCAGCATAATCCAGCGGCGCATTTCTTCGTAGCCCAGCTTTACGATGGCCATATGCACATTGGTTACTTCAAAGCCGCGATGATATTGCACAGAATTGATGCGGCGCAAAAGCTTGTAGGTAAGGCCGATATCCTGTTCCACTGCGTGCGCAATGCGAAGAAAATCGGGCTTTTTGCTGTTTAGTTCACGCATGATGCGCGCAAAGCTGGAATTAGAGCTTTGCGAGGTTTTGTTTAAAATCATCTTGGGCTTTGAGAAAAAATAGCCCTGAAACATGGAATAGACCATGTCTACCGCGCGATAATATTCGTCAACGGTTTCTACCTTTTCTGCCAAAAGCTTGATGTGCGTGCGCTTAAAGCGCTTGGCCAGTACAGAACGGGCGATATCGTTATACAAAAGCATAAAATCTACTTTGATAATGTCGATATAAGGAATCAGCACATCCCATTGCTTTTCGCCAGTGTAATCGTCGATGGCAACGGTGTAGCCGCGCGCTTTCAGCGCCTTTACTTTCTCTACCAGCAGCTCGTCCACCGGCGTGTCCTCTAAAATTTCGACCACGACTTCTTCGGGGTTAAGCAAAAAGGCAAAATCGTCCATCAAAAGCTGACGTGTAAAATTGATAAAGGCGGGCTTGCCGCCGGTAAGCTGCGAAAGGCCAAACACGGTTACCGCGTCCGACACCAAAGAAACCGTTGCCTCCGTGCCCGTTAATGAGCTGGCAAAAGCATTGGTTTCGTTTTCGCGATATAAAAGCTCATACGCTGTTAGGAAGCCATCGGTATTCAATATCGGCTGTCTGGCGATATACACGTCCAAGAAAAACACCTCATTTGTTACATAATTATACCATTAAAATACAATAAATAGCAATGCAGAAAATGCCCAAATCTGCATTTTATTTCGCCGTAAATCTCAGTAAAATGCGCGCAATCTGCCAAAAAAGCGGCGCAGTGTATCAC
>JAGPHI010000240.1 GCA_018055565.1 Oscillospiraceae bacterium
GTCGGTCAGTTTGCCGGAAATGTGCTCTACACGCACATTTTGCAAGCCGTTCATATCCAAAATACGCCGTGCAACGCCCGCGCCCGTTAGGCCGCTGCGTGTGCTTGCGTGTGAATAGCGATTAAAGGTGGACGACACCTTCATTTGTGCCCACGCCGCAATTAAAAGGGCGGGAACCACTAAAATAAGATAATAATAATCAAAATGCCAAAACATGCATCTGCCTCCTAATTTTTGTTTAAGCGGTTATCCGTCACGTTGCAAGCGCAATGCATTGGCAGGATATTTTCCGCTTATTTTACTATAAAGCGAAAACGTAGACCATGCTTTGCCAAGATGTAAACGGATTGTTAATTTTTGCAGCATTCTTGCAAAGTATCCCCTGCGGCAAAGCGTTTTCCCGCTGCCCAAGCCTCGCCCGACATGGGCTTTGCGCCCTCGGGCACCAGTTCCAAAAGCAGTAAAGCGCCGTTTTGGCAGGCAACAGTGAGTGGCTTTGTGGCCAATATCTGGCCGGGCGTGCCGTTTTGGCCTGTAATGGCTTTCGCCTTTACAACCTTGATGCGCTTGCCGTCATGCACAAAATATGCCATCGGCCACGGATGCATGCCGCGAATTAAATTGTGCAATTTTTGCGCATTTTCGCCAAAATCCACGTAAGCCATTTCTTTGGAAATGGGTGGTGCTTGCGTTGCAAGTGCATGATTTTGCGGTGTGCGCACCGCTTTTCCCTGTGCAATTTCGTCGATCGCCTGCAAAAGCGTTTCGGCACCTTTTTGGGAAATGCGTTCAAAAAGCGCGCCGCTGGTTTCATCCTCTGCAATCGAAAGCGGCGCCACCTTGATAATATCTCCTGTGTCCAGCCCTTCATCCAAATACATGATGCTAACGCCCGTTTGCGTTTCTCCGTTTATAACCGCCCATTGCACAGGGGCTGCGCCCCGATATTGCGGCAAAAGCGACACATGCAGATTAATACAGCCGTGCGGCGGGATAGATAGCACCTCTTTGGGCAAGATTCTGCCATAGGCCACCACTACAATTAGCGCAGGCGCAAGCGTTTGAATCAGCGCGTGGGTTTCGGCATCGCGCAAGTTTTTGGGCTGAAACACGGGAATGTTGCGTGTAATGGCATATTCCTTTACAGGCGGTGCTGTTAGAATTTGCTTGCGGCCTTGCGGCTTATCTTCCCGCGTAAATACGCCACAAATTTCATGCCCCGCACTGCATAAAGCCGCCAAGCTGTCGGCAGCAATGGCAGGGGTGCCCATAAATAGTATTCTCAATTTTCCCGCCCAACCCTTTCGCGTTTTACAATAAATTGGCTTTTTGGCTCTGCCACGCCTTTTGATTCACTGCGCGTGCTATAGGCGCATGCGCAATCCATCACCCGCAACCAGATGATGTATATTGGCCTTTTGGCTCTGCCACGGCCTTTTGATTCACTGCGTGTGCCATTATTACAAACGCTTACTCTTCTTCGTCTTCCAAAAAGTGTTCAGCCAGCTGCATAATGGTAACGCCGTCCAGATGATTGGATTCGTGGCACACGCAGCGTGCAAGCATGTCCTGCGTTTCCATCACAAAGGGCTTGCCATTGCGGTCAAACGCGCGCACAGTCACCTTTTGAGGACGCGCGATATAGCCATTATGTCCGGGAAAGGAAAGGCAGCCCTCGTAGCTTGTTACCTCGCCCTCTTTTGCGATAATCTCGGGGTTCACAAATTCCAAAAACTTCGGCTCATACTCTTCCGGCAGCACGGTGTCGCCCTCTTCGTCCACGGGCAATTCGCGTTCATCAACGCTGATAAACACACGGCGCAGCACGCCCACCTGCGGCGCAGCAAGGCCGTAGCCGCCCGCGTCATCCAGTGTTTCTTTCATATCGTCCAGCAGCTGCCATAAGCGCTCGTCAAAATTGGTGACGGGGCGGCACACCTTATTTAAAATTGGATCTCCCTCTTGTACAATTGTTCGTAAAGCCATTTTTGATACGTCCTTTCATTAAGCCGATGATTATAAATCGGCATCTGTATTAAAATCGAGATAAATTGCGGCCTTTGCCACCAACCCTTCTTGGTTGTATGTAGAAAGCGCCTCGCTCATCAAGGCGCGAAATGCCTTGTCGTTGCGGCATTTAACCGTTAGCTTATAGCGGTAACGATTATTCACCATTAAAATATTCATCGGTGTGGGGCCTAAAACGCGCAGGGGCAGCTTTTCGTTTTTGGCGGCTAAGATGCCCAGCAGCTCGGTAAAACGACGCGCCGCCGCAAGCACGGATTCCTCTCGCTCGCCTTGAAAGCCCAGCATGCAGATTGTGCAAAAGGGCGGATACAGATTTAAGCGGCGAAACGCAATTTCCTCTTGATAAAACGCGCGATAATCCTGCCTTGCGGCAAGGCCCAGCACCGGATGGTTTACATCCACGGTTTGTATAACGGCACGCCCCGGGCTTGTGGCGCGCCCGCCGCGCCCCACCACCTGCGTGACAAGCGAAAACACATTTTCAAAGGCTTTATAGCCTTGTGCAAACAGCAATTGGTCAATGCCGAGCACGCCTACAAGCGTAACGCGTTCAAAATCAAGCCCCTTTGCCACCATCTGCGTGCCAAGCATTATGTCGTATTCGCCATTTGAAAAGCGGCGCAGCATTTCTTCGTGCGCGTTTTTGCGTGTGGTGGTATCCATATCCATGCGCAGAATGCGCGCTGTGGGGAACAGTGTTTGCAGCTCCTCCTCGGCGCGCTGTGTGCCAAAGCCTGTAAAACGCAGCTTTCCGCCGCAAGTGGGGCACACCTCGGGCGGCGGGCAAAGCGTTTTGCCGCAATAATGGCAAAGCAGCTTGTTATCTGCTTTATGATACACCAGCGGCACGCTGCACGCATCGCATTTCAGCACTTCGGAGCAGGCGGTGCACATGCCCACGGTTTTATACCCGCGCCGATTCAGCAAAAGTATCGTTTGCTTTTGGTCGGCAAGGTTTTGCGCAATTTCCCCCGCC
>JAGPHI010000241.1 GCA_018055565.1 Oscillospiraceae bacterium
TCCCTAAAAACCTACTTTACACCGAATCCCATGAATGGGTACAAAAAACAGACGAAGGCACCGTGCGTGTAGGCATTACCGATTACGCACAAAGCGAGCTTGGCGACATTGTGTTTATCAATTTGCCGGGCGTTGGCAACACCGTTGCACAAAGCGAGGTGTTTGCCGATGTGGAAAGCGTGAAAGCTGTTTCCGATATTCTCAGCCCGGTTGCGGGTGTTGTTAGCGCGGTCAATGAAGCGCTGATGGACGAGCCGCAGCAAATGAACGAATCGCCCTATGAAGCTTGGATTGCCGAGCTTACCGAGGTTGGCGATTTTGGCGGCTTGATGGATGCCGATGCCTATGCACAAATCTGCGGGCAATAACGCGGGATAAGCAGTACAAAGGCCGTGCCTGCAATGTCTTGCACGGCAAGGCGCGCATATAATATCATGTGCCGTTACACAAAAGCGCTTATGTGCGCGTTTGTCATATACAATAGGGCTGCGGAGCGTATCACAAATTTTATGGAAAACAGGTGATACCTTTGCGGCCCTTATTACATTTTATCTCTATGCGCTCGCGCAAAAACCATTGCAAATCGTATTAACAATACAGCATTTGTGCACTTTCAAGCGCATAAATGTTGCAGAAAGGAATGTTCTATCAATGGGTACTTATATTCCATCCACAGCGGCCCAGCGCGCGGCTATGCTGCAAACGCTAGGCAAAACCAGCGCGGATGCACTGTTTGCGGATATTCCGCCGTCCATCCGTTTGCAGGCGCTCAATTTGCCAAATGGCATGTCCGAGCTTGCGCTTATGCGCACCATGCAAGGCTATGCGCAGCAAAATCGGCTGTATGCCGCTTGCTTTCGCGGGGCCGGCGCTTACGACCATTATATTCCCTCCATTGTAAAGCGCGTCACCGCCAAAGAGGAATTTGTTACAGCATACACGCCCTACCAAGCCGAAATCAGCCAGGGTATTTTGCAATCCATTTTTGAATATCAAACCATGATTTGCGAGCTTACCGGCATGCAGGTATCAAACGCCTCTGTATATGACGGTGCCACAGCCGCTGCCGAGGCAATGGGCGTGTGTCGCGAGGCAAAGCGCACGCGCACGCTGCTGTCTTGCGGTGCACATCCCGATGTTATCACAACCATGCAAACCTATGCGGCGGGCGCAGATGCACAAACGGCGCTTGTGCCGCTGAAAGACGGCAAAACGGATTTGCAAGCCCTTGCCGCCATGCTCACAGATACCGATGCGGCGTTTTACTTTGCACAGCCCAATTATTTTGGCCTGATAGAAGATGCCGAGGCCATTGCCGATATTGTGCACAAAGCGGGCGCAAAGCTGATTATGGGGGTTAATCCTATCGCGGCGGCGCTTTTAAAATCGGCGGGCGAGTGCGGCGCAGATGTGGCCGTGGGCGAGGGGCAGCCGCTTGGCATGCCGCTTTCGTTTGGCGGGCCGTATTTGGGCTTCATGGCGGTAACGCAGGCGCTTACCCGCAAGCTGCCAGGGCGCATCGTGGGCGAAACCGTGGACGCAAAAGGCGAGCGCTGCTTTGTGCTTACGCTGCAAGCGCGCGAGCAGCATATCAGGCGCGAGAAAGCCTCGTCCAATATTTGCTCCAATCAAGCGCTTTGCGCCATGACGGCAAGCGTTTATCTTGCCGCAATGGGCCAAAGCGGCCTTTGCGATGCGGCGCAGCAATGCTGCGATAATGCGCATTATCTTGCCGATGGATTTTCACACATCGCGGGATTTCGCCTTGCCCATAGCGGCGAGTTTTTCCATGAATTTGTTACCGAATGCGATACAGCGCTTGCCAACGCGCTTTTATCCGCGCTGGATAAAGCCGACATTTTGGGCGGTTTGCCGCTTGAAAATGGCATACTTTGGTGCGCAACCGAAAAAAACACCAAAGCGCAAATGGACAGCGTGCTGCGCATAGCAAAGGCGCTGGTGCAATAGCGCTTTTCCCCTTTGCATAGGCCTTTTCTTGCCCAATCAAAGGGCAAAACGTGGCAAAAATAAAAGCCCCCTTTTGCCACGCAAACCACCCAAGAAAGGAAGGATATATGATATGGAATTACTGTTTGAAAAAAGCGTAAATGGCCGCGCCTGTACGCTTTTACCGCAAGGCGAAGCCCCGCGCCATACGCTGTCTGCCGCTGTGTCGCGCCAGTCGCCTTTGCGCTTGCCCGCCCTTGCCGAAATTGATATCACGCGCCATTATTCTGCGCTTTCCCGCCGCGTACACGGCGTAAATAACGGCTTTTATCCGCTTGGCTCATGCACAATGAAATACAATCCCGCCGTGCATGAGGAAATTGCCTCTTGGCCAGGCTTTACCGCCGTGCATCCTTTGCAGCCAGCCGAAAGTGCACAGGGCTGCCTTGCTGTGATTGTAAAAGCCGAAGAAATGCTGTGCGAGGTTACTGGCATGGACACCGTTACGTTTCAGCCTGCGGCGGGTGCGCATGGCGAATTTACGGGCGTTTTGCTTATCAAAGCCTATCATCAAGCGCGCAAGGATTTTGCACGCACCAAAATTATCGTGCCCGATTCCGCGCACGGCACAAACCCTGCCACTGCCGCCATGTGCGGTTTTACCGTGATTAATATTCCCTCTGCGGCGGATGGCAGCGTGGATTTGGATAAGCTGCGCGCGGCTGTCGGCCCCGACACGGCGGGCTTAATGCTCACCAATCCAAACACGGTTGGCATCTTTGATAAAAACATTTTGGCCATCACCGATATTGTGCACAAGGCGGGCGGGCTTTGCTATTACGACGGGGCCAACCTGAATGCCATTATGGGCATGGCGCGTCCGGGCGATATGGGCTTCGACGTGGTGCATCTGAACTTGCACAAAACTATGGCCACGCCGCACGGCGGCGGCGGGCCGGGCTCTGGCGCGGTAGGCGCAAAGCAAATTTTAGCGCCGTTTATGCCAAACCGACACGCCGTAAAACAGGGCGAAACCTATCTTTTTGAGGATGCCG
>JAGPHI010000242.1 GCA_018055565.1 Oscillospiraceae bacterium
GTTTCATTCGATAGAAGGGTAAGCTTTATGCCAAAAAAACACAAGGTACTAAAAATAACACTGCTATCCATACTAATTTTAATAGCAGTCAGCGTAAGCGGTTTTTTTATTTGGGCCAGCGATTATTACCACGCCGAAGATGTTGTGCTTGCTGCAATGCAGGGTGATGGCTCAATGGAGGTGGTGGATAATCTGACCATTCTTTCACCCAGCGTCCCAAGCGAAACAGGCATCATCTTTTATCCGGGCGCCAAAGTGGAGGCCGCTGCATATTTGCCGCTGCTGGAAAAGCTAAAGCGCGAGGGATACACCTGCGTGCTCGTGAAAATGCCGTTAAATATGGCCATTTTTGATGCCGATGCGGCCGATGCGGTGTTTTTGCAGCTGCCCGATATACAGCGCTGGTATATCGCGGGGCACTCGATGGGTGGTGCGATGGCAAGCGATTATGCGGCAAAACACCCCGATAAGGTAGAGGGGCTTATTTTGCTGGGCGCGTACATATATGGCGATTATCCGCCCGCGAGGGCGCTGACCATATATGGCACGTTTAATGCAAACCTTGAAAAAGATATCCACTACACCGAAAACATTGTAAAAATTGATGGGGGAAACCATGCCCAGTTTGGAAATTACGGCAAACAAAAGGGCGATCCGGATGCCACAATCTCCGCACAGGAACAACAAGATAGCACGGTAGAAGCAATCGTAAACTTTATAGAAAGCAAGGGATAATCAATGGTGTTTTATTTTTCGGGCACGGGCAATTCCAAATGGGTTGCGCAGGGCATCGCCGATACAATTAGAGATATCGCCTATAATATTTCAGCATTAGCGGATATCCCCGATATCTGTGCAGAGCAGCACATCGGCTTTGTTTTTCCCATTTATGCGTGGGGCATCCCCGAGCCAATGCGCACATTTATAAAGCGATTACCCAAAACCAATGCTTTCACTTTTGCTGTTTGCACCTGCGGGGAAGATGCGGGCAAAGCGTTAAAACAGTGCTCAAAGCTGTATCATTTGGATAGCAGCTACAGCGTTACTATGCCAAGCAATTATATTGCAGGGGCAAATCTTGAGGACGAGAAAGTAATTGTAGATAAAATCACATCGGCAAAAAACGAACTTGCGGTGATTGCAGACGAAATCCTCGAACAAAAAAACGTATATCGCGTGCACGAAGGGGCATTTGCCATTTTAAAAACCAATCTTGCGCACAGGGGCTTTAACACATTTGCACGTACCACAAAGCCCTTTTATGCAACAGATCCATGCAATGCATGCGGCCTGTGTGCCAAAGATTGCCCAGCAAAGGCTATAAAGCTTGTGGACGGCAAACCCGCGTGGAACAGCAAATGCTATCAATGCTTGCGCTGTATAAACGCGTGCCCACAAGCGGCAATCCAATATGGCAAAGCAACCGAGGCAAGAGGCCGATATAATATACAAAATTATTTGTAAGAGGGTGTTTATACGAAAACAGTGGTTGCGATATTGGCAAGCAAGCGAAAAGGCAATACCTATCAGCTGCTACTACAAATACAAGCGCTTCTTTTACAACACGGCACAAAGCTAGAAATATTGCCGCTGTATCAGCATGACATACGGGACTGTGTGGGATGCGAGGCGTGCATACTAAATGGGGAATGCGCTATAAAAGACGATGTATCGGCCATTATGGATGCGCTTGCAAAAGCGGACGGCATTATATTGGCTTCCCCCGTTTATCTGCAGCAGGTTAGCGGGAAAATGAAAACCCTGTTTGACCGCACTTGCAGCTGGTATCATCGGCCCGTGCTAACGCAAAAACCCGTGCTATGCGTGGCAACCACAAAAGGCTCAGGCTTAAAAGCCACACTTGCCTATATGGAAAACGTGGCTTCGCAATGGGGCGCTATCTTTGCGGGGTCTATTGGCAGAAGCATCTTTACGCAGCAAAACCCAGTGCGCGACGCAGAAATAGCCAAATTGCTTTGCTTGCTGGATGCGCCGTGCACGTATGCGCCCAGCGTAAAAGAACTAATTGGCTTTGAAGTGCAAAAATCGCTTTCGCAGCACTTAAATGGGCTGGATGCCGCATATTGGAGGGAAAACGGCTGGATGCAAAGGCCCTATTTTTACGCATGCAGGGTCAATTGGCCAAAGCGCACAATCAGCGGCTTTGTTGGCCGCAGTATGCGCAAAGGCATGGCAAAAGGCGCTGCGGCACAGAATGTTTTAGACAAGAAAAGCGGCAAGCATAAGCCGTTTTAAAAGATTAAAGCACTAAAATTTATAAAAGCCGCTGCACAGCCTAAACTGTGCAGCGGCTTTTGTTTGTAATCATTGTGCTATCGCGTAAAGCTAGCGCATTTTGCGCAGCTCTCGCACGGCAAAAAATGCCGCCAAAAGCACGGCTGCGGCATCGGCAATCGGCCCCGCGTACATAATGCCGTCGATGCCCATAAAAATTGGGAAAATCAATATCAGCGGCAAAAGAAAGATAATTTGCCGTGTAAGGCTCATCATAATGCCCAGCTTTGCCTTGCCAATGGCCGTAAAAAAATTGGAGCAAAGCTGCTGAAAGCCAATCAAAAACACCAAAAACATATAAATGCGCAAATAGCGTGTGGCAAATGCAAAATAGGCTTCGTTGCCTTGCCCAAAAATGCTGATAATTTGGCGCGGAAACAATTGAAACAAGATAAACGACACCGAAGAAATAGCGGTTTCGATGACAGCGGCTGTTAAAAAGGTTTTGCGCACACGCGCAAGATTGCCCGCGCCGTAATTGTAGCCAAAAATCGGTTGGCAGCCCTGCGCAATGCCGATGGTGCAGGCCATGAACACAATGTTCAGCTTTGTGATAACGCCCACGCAGGCCAGCGGTATTTCGCTGCCATAGGGCGACAGCCCGCCGTAATAGCGCAAAGAATTGTTCATAGTAATTTGCACAAGCACCATTGCAAATTGATTAAAGCAGGGAGCAGCGCCCAGCGACACAATGCTTTTCACGGTG
>JAGPHI010000017.1 GCA_018055565.1 Oscillospiraceae bacterium
AGCGCCTTGTAGACGGCGCTGTGGATATTATTTATGACACCCTGCGCGAAACTGGGCTGATTTGGGATGAGGGCCCCGATATCGGCGGGGATTATGGCCCATATGTGCAAAGCGAACGCATGGGCATTTTTAAGGGCTATGCCGAGCAGCTTGTGCAAAAAGGCGCTGCTTATTACTGCTTTTGTGAAAAAGAGCGTTTGGAAGAAATGCGCACCGTGCAAAAGGCAAGCGGACAAGCGCCGCATTATGACGGACATTGCCGTAATTTGAGCGAAGCGGAAATTAAAGCAAAGCTGGATGCAGGCACCCCGTATGTGATACGCCAAAAAATGCCCACAGAAGGCAAGGCTGGGTTTGACGATGTGGTGTATGGTTACATTGAAGTAGATGCCAGCGCATTGGACGACCAAATTTTAATAAAGGCCGATGGCATGCCCACTTATAATTTTGCAAACGTGGTGGATGACCATTTGATGGGCATTACACATGTCATCCGCGGGTCGGAATATTTATCCAGCACCCCGAAATACAATTTGCTTTACGAGGCGTTTGGCTGGGATATCCCCACGTATGTGCACTGCCCGCCTGTAATGAAAGACGCGCAAAACAAGCTTTCAAAGCGAAACGGCGACGCAAGCTATCAAGACCTTGTGGCAAACGGCTATCTTACCGAGGCCGTGCTGAATTATATTCTGCTTTTGGGCTGGAGCCCGAAAGGCGAAAAAGAAATTTTCAGCTTGCAGGAAATGATTGCCGCGTTTGACGAAAGCGGCATTGGCAAAGCGCCTGCCATTTTTGATGTGCAAAAGCTGCGTTATATTAATGCGGAATACATTCGCGCATTATCGCCCGACGCGTTTTATGAAAAAGCCAAGCCCTATATCGACAGCGTGGTAAAAACGGATTGCGACCGTGCGCTTTTAGCCAGCGTGTTGCAGCAGCGATGCGAGGTGCTTTCGGATATTCCGGAGCAAATTGATTTTATTGACGAATTGCCCGAATATGACCTTGCCATGTACGAAAACAAAAAGATGAAAACCACACGCGAGAGCGCAAAGGAAGCGCTGATCAATATGCTGCCTGTATTAACGAACCTTACAAGCTTTGATAAAGACAGTATCCACGCGGCATTATTTGCCATGATTGAAACACTTGGCGTTAAGAATGGCATTATTTTATGGCCGCTGCGCGTGGCTGTATCGGGCAAGCAATTTACGCCCGGCGGCGGCATTGAGCTGGCCGCGATTATTGGCAAAGAAAAGACGATTTCTCGCATAAAGCATGCGATTGAGATTTTGTAATTCACAAACGCACCAAAACCCACATAATGCAACACAAACCCCCATACAGGAACGGACATGTTCCTGCATGGGGGCTTTTTTATAATAGATACAAGGTATATGGCGTGAAAAAGGCATGTTTCACGCTCGGTTTTGTGCCTTGCGCACGAAAAAGCGTGCATTGGGCATATCCGAAGCGGCACGATTTTGACGCAAAAAATGCCGCTTACTATGCAAAGTGGGTTGAAGGAACGTGATTTTGATGTATGAAAAGCTTAAAAATGAACAAGTGGTAAAAAAACTGCGGCGGATTTTGGCAGATAGCCTTCCGCTGGCGTGGCATCTGGCCATGTTTGCGCTGGGATGGCTTTTGGCCGCCGCGCCTGTATACGAGAAGCTAAGGCCGATGGGCCTTAGCTTTGCGGCGGCTGTGATTAGCACATGGGCGTTTCCGGCGGGCGCGGGCGCAGCGCTGGGATATGCCTTTTCTATGGACATCACCAGCGCCGCCCCGTACTTATGCGGCATTTGTGCCATTGCACTGGTGCGCACCTTTACAGCGCAGCGCAGCCAGCATTTTTCCCCATTGATACCGTCTGCTGCGGGTGCGGCGGCGTTGCTGGTGTCAAAGGCTGTGCTGGGGCTTGCGCTACGCACTGGGCCGGCCGCTGCTTTTGCGTGCGTGGCAGAAAGCGCAATGGTGTTTGGCCTGGGGTATTTGTTTAAGGATTTATTTAAAAATTACACCGCTTTAAAAAGCAAAAACAACGAGAGCGTTGCGCTAATCAGCTACATGGTGCTTTTGATTGCGCTGGCACCTTATGCGGTTTTTGGTGTGCGTTTGGCCTATGTTGCGGCGGGCGTGTGCCTTTTGGTTAAATCCTGTAGGGGCGAAGAAAAAGCCGTGGCAGCCTTTGGTGTGGCTGGGGGCGCTGCATTGCTTGCCGCTGCGCCCGAGCACGCTTTTGCAGCGCTTGGCATAGCCGCAGGCGGGCTTGCCGCGGGGATTTTAGTGCCCGGGGAGCGCATTGGCGCGGCGCTTTTATATTTTGCCGTTGGCATCACGGGGATTGTGGCGTCGCCAAACGCGCGGGCGGGTTTATTGTTTGGCGTGGGGCTTTGCGTTGCAGACATTGTGTTTTTATTGCTGCCCGCAAAGCTTTTGCGCGCGCGCATACCCGCACAGGACGGCGAAGCGCGGCGTGCCGCCGCAACAGAGCTTTCTTCTCGCGTTGAGGAATTGGCAAACTCGCTTTCTTCTATTGGACAAACCATCGGCACGGTGTGTGAAAAGCTGCCCAAAAAAGGCGAAACCTATGCCGATGCTTGCAACGCTGTGGCAGACGGCATCTGTGCGCATTGCAACAGGCGCGTGTTTTGCTGGGTGGATTGCTATGCGGACACAATGAGTGGCCTGCAAAGCCTTTTGCCTTTACTGGATAGCGATGGCAGTGTTGCTGCCGAAGCGCTGCCGTCTGCTTTATTGCATCGCTGCCACAGCCCTGCAAAGCTGGCAGCCGGAGTGGGGCGCGAATACACCGCATGGCAGGCGCGGCGCGCCGAGCGAACGCGCGGCGAAATGATGCGTGCGGCTTTAACCGAGCAATATTGCTCGATAGCGGCGGCACTGGAGGGCTTTGCAAAAGAACTGTGGAACGAAGAAGCGCCCGACCGAAAAAAAAGCGAGCGACTGGAGGCCTTGATGCAAAGCATTGGCACGCAGCCGCTGGATGTGCGTGTGGCGCAAAACCGTGACGGGCGCTTGCATGCCTGTGTGAAGCTGCCGCGCTTGATATTTAATCCCGAAGAACTTGCGGTTATCACTACAGAAGTGGCAGATATTTGCCGCCGCCCGCTGTCCCCTGCTGTTTGCACGCATTCCGGCGGCGTAACCACATTGGATTTTTACGAAAAAGCATTGCTGGAGCCTGTGTTTGCCAGCCACGCCATTGCCGCAAACGAAGGCGTTTGCGGAGATGCCGTGCGCACTTTGTGCGACGGGCACGGCATGGCACATGCGCTTTTGTGTGACGGCATGGGCACAGGCAAAGCCGCCGCTGTGGACGGGCATATGGCCGCCACCTTAATGTCGCGCCTGATTAGCGCGGGCTTTGGCGCGCTTGAAGCCGCAAGGCTTGTCAATGTGGCGCTGGCGCTGAAAAGCAGCGAAGAAGCAGGCGCGGCGCTGGATATCCTTTCGGTTAATCTTTACACGGGCAAAGCCAGTTTATTTAAAGCGGGCGGCGCGCCCACCTTTTTATTGCGCGAGGGCAAAGTGATGCGTCTTGGCGAGGACAGCCTGCCCATCGGCATTTTAAGCAGTGTTACGGGAAAGCAGTGCGCTTTTAATTTTTATGCGGGCGATATTGCGGTGCTTGTGTCGGACGGCGCTGTGGCAGACGGCGAAGAATGGCTTTGCCAGCAGCTTGAGATGACGTGCCTAGACGCGCCCGACGTGCTTTGCCAAAAGGCTGCCGAGGCCGCCGCAAGAAGACGCGGCACGCGCGCGGACGATATTACCGTATTGGCACTGGCATTAAGAAAAGTTTAAAAAATGGCAAAAATTCTGATTTAGGCGGCATTATCAGTGGCAAAACACACTTTTTTTCATACAATGGGGAAAAGGGGTGTTGCATATGGACGATAGAAAACTTGATTTTTTACTGGGAGCTCTCTCCCCCACCGGCTTTTGCGGATACTATTCGCAAATATTAAAAGATACCGACGGCACAAAGGCTGCATTGCTGAAAGCCGCGCCCGGATGCGGAAAATCCACGTTGCTTCGCCGATTGGCCGACGCGCTTGTGGCAAGCGGTGAAACGGTAGAGCTAATCCATTGCTCGGCCGACCCTGCCTCCTTAGACGGTGTTGTTTGCCCAAAGCGCAAGCTTTCGGTGGTAGATGCCACGGCGCCGCATTCATTGGAGCCGGAATACCCTATTGCTTTTGAAGATGTGATCTCGCTATACAGCGCTGTTGACCGCGAGGCATTGCAAGTAAACCGCCGCCAACTGGTGACGCTGTATCGACAATACCGCGCGCTGTGCGAGCGCACCACGCGTTACATCACTGCCGCAGGCAGCCTTTTGCAAGACAGTATGCGCGTGGCCGCCGCATGCACCGACCTTGTAAAGGCCAAAAGCTTTGCAAACACGCTTATGCATAAGTACATCCCGCATGCCACCACATCCGCCAGCGAGCATATCCGTCTTTTAAGCGCTGTAACGCTAAATGGGCAAATTTTTTATTCCGACACCATTCAAAAGCTTGCCAAAACGCTTGTGGTGTTTGACGATGAATTTGGCGTAGCAAGCAAGGCCATTTTGTTTGCACTGCGCGAGGACGCAATTGCCAAAGGGCACGAGGTAATCACCTGCTATTGTTCGATGAGCCCCTATGACAAAATTGAGCACCTATTTATTCCGGCATTGTCTTTGGGATTTGCCACCAGCAATGAATATCATACGCTGGATTTCCCCACGCAGCGCACCATCCACTGCACGCGGTTTTGTGATAAAACAGGCCTGCGCCTGCGCAGAAAACGCTTGCGGTTTAACAAAAAGGCAATTGCCGAGCTGTTTTATCAAGCATCCTTGATACAAAAGGAAGCAAAGGCCTGTCACGACGAGATTGAACGGTATTATATTGAAGCACTGGACACCGATGCACTGGATAAAGCCTTTACAGATTTGTGTGCATTATACTTATAAGCGAAACCCTTTTGAGAAGTAGCCATTTTAAGAATACGCTGTTTTGAGAATCGCCCTTTTGGTAATTAGCCCTTTTTAGGAAAAGGTGTTTTGAGAATCGCCTATTTTAATAACAGCACTTTTTAAGAATACGCCCATTTTAAGAACGAACAAACGATTTTTGCCGCAAAAAGCCGCGCTGACATTGTATACACAATGCCAGCGCGGCTTTACTGTTGTTTGATAGTAGAATGCACTGCTTGCTAAGGCTGATTATTCTGCGTCGCCCGCAAGAACTTCTAAGTTGTGCTCTACTTCGGGAATGCCTGTGCCTGCGGGAATCAGCTTGCCGATAATAACGTTTTCCTTAAGGCCCATCAGCGGGTCTACCTTGCCTTTAATGGCGGCATCGGTAAGAACACGTGTGGTTTCTTGGAACGAAGCGGCCGACAGGAAAGAATCGGTGGCAAGGGATGCCTTTGTGATACCCAGCAAAATGGAGCTGCCCTGTGCCAAACGCAAATCGGTTTCGCCTGCGTCTATGCGGCTTTGAATTGCTTTATTGATTTCGCGGAATTCCGCTTTATCCAGCGATGCGCCCGCAATTAAATCGGAGCTGCCGGCATCATCCACGCGCACTTTGCGCATCATTTGCAGCACGATTACCTCGATATGCTTATCGCAGATATCAACGCCCTGTAAGCGATACACCTTTTGTACCTCGCTAATCAGGTAGTTTTGCACGGCGATGGCACCCTTTACGGCAAGGATGTCGTGCGGATAGGCAAAGCCCTCGGTTAAAAGGTCGCCCTGCTCAATGGTGTCGCCCTCGGCAACGCGAATGCGCTGGCCAAAGGGGATTAAATAGCTTTTTTCTGCGGGAGCGCCGTTTTCGTCCACACCGTTTACCACAACATGGCGGTTTTTCTTGGTGTCGTCGATATGCGCGGTGCCCGGAATTTCTGCCATGATGGCAAGGTTTTTCGGGCGGCGAGATTCAAACAGCTCCTCAACGCGCGGCAAGCCCTGTGTGATATCGTCGGCGTTTGCGATACCGCCCGTATGGAAGGTACGCATGGTAAGCTGGGTGCCCGGCTCGCCGATGGACTGCGCCGCAATGGTACCCACTGCTTCGCCCACGCCCACAAGACGGCCATTGGCAAGGTTGGCGCCATAGCAATGGCTGCACACGCCGCGCTTTGCCTCGCAGCAAAGCACCGAACGAATTTCTACCTTTTTGATGCCCGCGTCCACAACGCGCTTGGCGTCTTCCTCGGTCATCATTTTATCTTTGCTGACAAGCTTTTCGCCTGTTTCGGGATGCAGGATGTCATTCACTGCAAAACGGCCCTGCAAGCGTTCTTCCAGCTTTTCAATCATTTCCTTGCCTTCGCAAATATCGCTGATGATAATGCCGTGCGCAGCACCGCAATTTTCCTCGCGGATAATCACATCCTGCGACACGTCTACAAGGCGTCGGGTAAGGTAGCCAGAGTCGGCAGTACGCAGCGCGGTATCGGCAAGACCCTTTCGAGCGCCTTTACCTGCGATGAAATATTCCAGAATGTTCAGGCCTTCACGATAGTTTGCACGAATGGGGATTTCAATTGTGCGCCCCGATGTGTTGGCGATAAGGCCGCGCATACCGGCAAGCTGACGAATCTGCGCCATCGAGCCACGCGCGCCGGAATCCGCCATCATAAAGATGGGGTTGCGCTCGTCAAGATGCTTAGACAAGGCGTCGGCAACGTCGGCTGTGGTTTTGTTCCAGATATTGATAACCTGATTATAGCGCTCGTCGTTCGAGATAAGGCCCTTGTTGAACTGCTTCACGACCTTGAGGATTTTTTCCTCGGCATCGGCCAGCATCTGCGCCTTTTGCGGCGGAATTACCGCATCGGAAACCGCAACGGTAATGGCGCTTTTGGTGGAATATTTGTAGCCTTGCGTTTTAATGCGGTCCAGCATCTCGGCGGTTATCTCTGTGCCGTGCACATGAATGCAGCGCTCGATAATTTGGCCCAGCATCTTCTTGTTTACAAGGAAATCTACTTCCAACAGAAATGCATTTTCGGGTTTTGTGCGGTCGATAAAGCCGAGGTCCTGCGGGATGGGCTGATTGAAAATCAAACGACCCACCGTGGTATCCACAAGGCTGGTAGCTTGCGTGCCGTGCACAATGGCGCTGCGGCGCACCTTAATTTTGGCGTGCAGCGTAATAACGCCCTCGTTATACGCCATAATGGCTTCGGCCTCATCGCGGAACACTTTGCCCTCGCCGATATCCTTGTCGTTCACCATTGTGAGGTAATAGCTGCCAAGCACCATGTCCTGCGTAGGCACGGTAACGGGCTTGCCGTCAGAGGGCTTGAGCAGGTTTTTATTGGCCAGCATCAGATTGCGCGCTTCGCGCTGTGCTTCCTCGGAAAGGGGCACGTGCACGGCCATCTGGTCGCCGTCAAAGTCCGCGTTGTAAGCGGTACAAACCAGCGGATGCAGCTTAATGGCGCGGCCTTCTACCAGCACGGGCTCAAACGCTTGGATGCCCAAACGGTGCAAGGTGGGCGCGCGGTTCAACAGCACGGGATGCCCTTTGATAACGGTTTCCAGCGAATCCCACACTTCTGTGCGTGTGCGCTCCACCATTTTGCGGGCAGATTTAATGTTATTGGCAACGCCGTTCTCCACAAGGTCTTTCATTACAAAAGGCTTGAAGAGCTCCAGCGCCATTTCTTTTGGCAAACCGCACTGATACATCTTCAGTTCCGGCCCTACAACGATAACGGAACGGCCCGAATAGTCAACGCGCTTGCCCAAAAGGTTTTGACGGAAACGACCCTGCTTACCCTTGAGCATGTCAGACAAGCTCTTAAGCGGGCGATTGTTGGGCCCTGTAACCGGGCGGCCACGGCGGCCGTTGTCGATGAGGGCATCCACTGCCTCTTGCAGCATGCGTTTTTCGTTGCGCACGATAATATCGGGCGCAGACAGCTCCAAAAGGCGCTTTAAGCGGTTATTACGGTTGATGACACGGCGATATAAATCGTTTAAATCGCTGGTGGCAAAACGGCCACCGTCCAGCTGCACCATCGGGCGGATATCGGGCGGAATAACCGGAACAACGTCCATAATCATCCACTCGGGGCGGTTGCCGGACACGCGGAACGCATCCACCACCTCAAGACGCTTTAAAAGACGAATGCGCTTTTGCCCGCCCGCGTCCTCAAGCTCTTTGTGCAAATCAATCGAAATTTTTTCAAGATCCATCTCGGCAAGCAAGTCCTTGATGGCCTCTGCGCCCATATCGGCTTTAAACTCATCCTCGTAGCGCTCGCGCATTTCGCGGTATTCTTTTTCGCTTAAAAGCTGCTTTTTTTCAAGCGGCGTAAAGCCCGGATCCGTAACGATATAGGACGAGAAATACAACACCTTTTCTAAAAGGCGCGGAGAAATATCCAGTATCAAGCCGATGCGCGAGGGAATGCCTTTAAAATACCAAATATGCGAAACGGGCGCAGCCAATTCAATATGGCCCATGCGCTCGCGGCGCACCTTTGCGCGTGTTACCTCTACGCCGCAACGGTCGCAGATTTTGCCCTTATAGCGAATGCGCTTGTATTTGCCGCAATGGCATTCCCAGTCCTTCATCGGTCCGAAAATTTTCTCGCAGAACAGGCCGTCGCGCTCGGGCTTTAAGGTGCGGTAATTGATGGTTTCTGGTTTTTTGACCTCGCCATAGCTCCACTCGCGGATTTTATCGGGAGAGGCAAGACCGATTTTTATAGAATCAAAAGCGTTAAACTCCATGAAGCGAACCCTTCCTTTATCTCAATTTCAAGGCCGCGCAAAGCGCCGGCCCCACTGGTTGGCTGATAAAAAGCTTACAGGTCGTCTGTTTCCAAAACAGCGAAAACATCGTCCTCAAAGCCCTCGTCCGGCTCTTCCGGCTCTTCAAAATCAGCGTCGATTTCGTCTGCGTCCTCGATGTTGTAATCGTTTTCGAGCTCGCTTTCAATCATCACATCATCGCCGATAGCAAGATCTGCGCCGTCAAAGCCCATGTCGTCTTCATCGTAGTTTTGCTTGATATCAATGATATTGCCGTCGGAATCCTGCACGCGCACATCTAAGCTTAGCGATTGCAATTCCTTCATCAGCACGCGGAATGCCTCGGGGATACCAGGCTTTGGCACAGGCTGGCCCTTAACGATGGCCTCATACGTTTTCACGCGGCCCACAACGTCATCGGACTTAACTGTAAGGATTTCCTGCAAGGTGTAAGCCGCGCCGTAAGCTTCCAGCGCCCAAACTTCCATCTCGCCGAAGCGCTGGCCGCCGAACTGTGCCTTACCACCAAGCGGCTGCTGGGTAACAAGGCTGTACGGGCCGGTGGAACGCGCGTGGATTTTATCATCAACAAGGTGATGCAGCTTAAGGTAATACATATAGCCAACGGTTACAGGATTGTCAAACTTTTCGCCTGTGCGCCCGTCATATACCACGCTTTTGCCGTCCTCGCTCATGCCCACTTTGCTGAACATTTCGCGGATATCACTTTCGTGTGCGCCGTCGAAAACCGGTGTCATTACCTTCCAGCCAAGTGCTTTTGCAGCAAACGCAAGATGCACCTCGAGCACCTGCCCGATATTCATACGCGAAGGCACGCCCAGCGGATTTAAAACGATATCAAGCGGAGTGCCGTCCTCAAGGAAAGGCATATCCTCTTGCGGAAGAATGCGCGATACAACGCCCTTATTACCATGTCGGCCAGCCATTTTATCGCCCACAGAAATCTTGCGC
>JAGPHI010000243.1 GCA_018055565.1 Oscillospiraceae bacterium
ATCCGCATTTTACGATAGCATGAAGGGAAAATCCATTGCCTTTATCGGCGCGGGCGTCAGCCATAAGGAATGCATTGAAATTTTTGTGCAAAAGGGCGCTTTGGTTACGCTTTGCGATAAAAAGCCGCTTGAAAGCTTTGGCGAATACGGCGCACAGTTAAAAGCACTGGGCGTTTCGTTTTCATTGGGCGACGATTATTTAAACGGCCTTGCAGGCAAAGATTTGATTATGCGCACGCCGGGCTTTGAATACTACACCCCCGCTTTGCAAGCGGCAAAAGCGGCGGGCAGCACGGTTACCAGCGAAATGGAGCTGTTTTTTGCATTGTGCCCGTGCAAAATTATTGCCGTTACAGGCTCCGACGGCAAAACCACCACCACCACGCTTATCGCCGAAATGCTGCGTGCCGCAGGCGAAACCGTGCATCTTGGCGGTAATCTTGGGCGCGCGCTTTTGCCTGTGGTGGCGGATATTGCCCCCACCGATTGGGCCGTGGTGGAGCTTTCAAGCTTTCAGCTCATTTCCATGCGCACATCGCCCGATATCGCCGTGGTAACCAATGTTACGCCGAATCATCTTGACCACCACAAGGATATGCAGGAATATATCGACGCAAAGCGCAATCTGCTTTTATACCAAAAGGCAGGCAGCAAGGCCGTGTTGGGCTTTGAAAACGCTATCACGCGCGAAATGGAAAGCGATGTAAAGGGCGAATGCTATTGGTTTAGCCGATTGTCGGTGCTTGAAAAGGGCGCATATTTAGACGCAGACGGCATGCTTACGCTGGCCGAGGGCGGCATAAAAACGCCCATTTTGCACAAAAGCGAAATTGCGCTGCGCGGCGAGCATAATATTGAAAACCTTTTGGCCGCGATGGAGGCTGTGCGCACGCTGGTGCCCATAGAAACGATGGCCGAGGTGGCCAAAACCTTTGCGGGCGTTGCGCACCGCATAGAGCCTGTGCGCCTTGTAAACGGCGTGCAATATTATAACGATTCTATTGCCACAAGCCCCACGCGTGTAATTGCAGGGCTGCGCGCGTTTTCGCAAAAGCTGATTATCCTTGCGGGCGGATACGATAAAAATATTCCGTTTGAGCCGCTTGCGCCCGCGCTTCTTGCGCATGTGAAGCTGCTGATTCTCACAGGGCCAACGGCAGATAAAATTGAAGCCGCAGTAAAGGCCGAGGCAGGCTATGCCGAAAGCGGAATTGCCATTTTGCACGCGGCAGATTTGCCCGAGGCCGTGCGCCTTGCGCACCAAGCAGCAAAAGCGGGCGACATTGTTTCGCTTTCGCCCGCGTGCGCCTCGTTTGACGCATATCCCAATTTTGAAGCGCGGGGCGAGCATTATAAAGCACTGGTAAACGCGCTATGATTAAGCAGGCCAAAAGTGCCCAAGAATTTCTGCGTGCCATCGGCGATAAGCCTTATTTTCGCACGGTGATGGGCACTTCTTACGCGCTGTATCATCAGCATCCTGCGCAAACCAGCTTTTATTGCATTGATAAATCCGCCGCGATGTGCGTGACAGGCCATGCCGCCATCTTGTGCGGCGAAGTGAAGCATCCGGCGGAGGTTTGCGCATTTTTGCATTTTTGCGGCATCGAATGCGTGAAAACCGACGGCTTTGTGCCAGAGGGATTTTCAGCGCGCGGCATTGCGCTGATGCAGTATCATCCGCCGCTTGCCCCCTGCCCCGCCGCCTTGCCCGCAGCGCCCGCGTTTTGCGTATCTGCGCCGGATTTGCGCGCTGTTGCGCAGCTAATTTCGCTGGCAAGCGGCGCTGTTTGCAGTGATGATTTTTATTCCGACGCGTGTATGCGCACAGCGCGCGGCCTTGCGGATATTGTGGCGGTGCAAGCGCACGGCACGCTGCTGGCAACGGCGGGCGTGTACAGCCTTACGGAAAAAGAGGCCTACATCGCGGCCGTGGCCACGCATCCCGCTTATCGCGGCAACGGATATGCATCAGCCTTAGTGGGGCTGCTTGCGCAAAAATATGCTTCTCGGCGCGTGATATTGGTGTGTGAAATTGCGCTGTGCGCATTTTACGCGCGGCTTGGCTTTCAAGAGGAGCAAAGGCTTTTAGAATGCGTTTGCTTGCACGAACTATAAACTATAAAGGAAGTACCAAATGTTAAACAAGTATTTTACTTACAGCGAAGCTGCGCTTGCACTGGACAAGCAGGCTATGCATTTATGCCGCGATTCTTTTGCAAAAATAGAGGAAATTCGCGATGAAAACCAGCTGAAAATGCTGCAATGCTTTACAAATGCGGGCGTTGGCGCTAATCACCTTTCCGGCACCACAGGATACGGCTATGACGATGCCGGCCGCGATAAGCTGGAGGCGCTTTTTGCAGCGCTGACTGGCAGCGAAGCTGCGCTGTATCGCCATAATTTTCAATCCGGCACCCACACGCTGGCGGTGGCGCTGTTTGGCGTTTTGCGCCCGGGCGACACGATGGTTGCCGCCACAGGCCGCCCTTACGATACACTGGCGGGCGTGATTGGCCTTGATGGCTCGCATTACGGCAGCCTTGCCGATTTTGGCGTGCAGTATGACGAGGTTCCGCTGATAAACGACACGCCCGATTACGCCGCAATTGCCCAAAAATGCAAAACAGCAAAGGTGTGCTATATTCAGCGCAGCCGCGGCTACGAGATGCGCCGCGCACTAAGCCTTGACACCATTGAAAGCATCAGCAAAGCGGCCAAAGAGGCTAACCCCGCTATTATTGTAATGGTAGACAATTGCTATGGCGAGTTTACCCAAACCACCGAGCCCACACAGCACGGCGCAGATTTGATGATGGGCAGTTTGATTAAAAACCCCGGCGGCGGCATTGCCCCCACGGGCGGCTATATCGCAGGGCGGCGCGATTTGGTAGAGCTTTGCGCGCATCGCCTTACAGCGCCCGGCACAGGCGGCGAAATTGGGTGCACGCTGGATGTGCTGCGCGAATTGTATTTGGG
>JAGPHI010000244.1 GCA_018055565.1 Oscillospiraceae bacterium
TGCCACCACGCTTTTAAAGCCCGGCGGATATAATCGCCTTGCGCAGATGGCCGATGCGCTTGGCGCTTTGGGCGCAGCGCCGTTTGCGGGTGTAGACAGTGCCATGCTGGCAAAACTGTTTGCAAAAGCCATGCGCGACCCTTATTATAAAAAGCCGCTAAAGCCCCTGCCCGTGCGCAAAAGTGCAGGCAAGGTGCCGCTTTTGGATTGCTTTTCGGCGCCGTGCCGCGGCGGATGCCCCATTGAGCAGGATATCCCCGCATATTTGCGCCTTGTAAAGGCCGAGCGCTATGACGAAGCGCTGCAAGTGATTTTAGAGCGCAATCCCCTGCCGTTTATCACGGGCACCATCTGCGCGCACCCTTGCATGGGCAAATGCACGCGCGTATTTTACGATAGCAGCGTTGCCATCCGCGCAGCCAAATTAAAAGCCGCCGAATCCGCTTTTGATGCCGTGCTGCCCACGCTGACGGTGCAGCGCAAAGCCGACCGATGCGTAGCCGTGGTGGGCGGCGGGCCTGCCGGTATGGCCGTGGCATACTTTCTCGCGCGCGAGGGCGCAAGCGTAACCATTTTTGAGAAACGCGCCGCGCTTGGCGGCGTGGTGCGCCATGTGATACCTGCATTTCGCATTGATACAAAGGCGATTGAAAAGGACGAGGCGTTTTTAAAAGCGCTTGGCGTAAACATTGTGACCAATACGGAAATCCGCAGCCTTGACCAGCTAAGCGGCTACGACAATGTGGTGCTTGCCATCGGCGCGTGGCAGCCCACAGCGTATGCCATTGACGGCATACAGGTGCTGGATGCCGTGGCCTTTTTAGAAGAATGCAAGGCGAAAAATTTTGCAATGGATTTGGGCGAAAACGTGGCCATTATTGGCGGCGGCAACACCGCAATGGATGCGGCGCGCGCTGCCGTGCGCGTGGCAAATGTGAAAACCGTGCGCCTTGTATATCGGCGCGACCAGCGCAATATGCCCGCAGATGAAGAAGAGCTAGCGCTTGCCATAGCCGACGGCGTGGAATTGTGCGAGCTTTGCGCGCCAATTGCGTGGCAAAGCGGGATATTAACATGCGAAAAAATGCGTCTTGGCGCGCGCGATGCCGCAGGGCGCATGCGCCCCGAGGGCACGGGCATACACTTTGGCATACCGGCCGACAGCATTATTGCAGCCGTGGGTGAAACCGTAGATACCGCGCTATTGAATACATTTGGCATCAAAAGCACCGAACACGGCATGCCAATGGTGAATACCGAAACGATGCAAGCCGTGCTGCGGCCCGATATCTACGTGCTGGGCGATGCGCGCCGCGGCCCCGCCACCGTTGTGGAGGCCATTGCCGACGCTGCCCGCGCCGCAAAGCAGATTTTGCATGCAAAATTTGACCGATATGCCGCGCTGAATAATGGCGATGAAGCACAGGCACGCGCAAACAAAGGGGTGCTTGGCAGTAAAGAATGCCTTGCGTGCTCCACTGTTTGCGAAAACTGTGTGGATGTGTGCCCCAACCGTGCAAATGTATCTGTGCGCGTAGAGGGCTTTAGCCAAGCACAAATTTTGCATATAGACGGCATGTGCAACGAATGCGGCAACTGCGAAACCTTTTGCCCGTATGAAAGCCGCCCATACAAAGATAAATTTACACTGTTTTGGAGCGAAGCGGATCTTATCAACAGCACAAACGAGGGTTTTGCCCTGCTAGAGCCTGACGGCTTTGTGTGCGCTGTGCGGCTTGGCGGCAAAATGGGCACATATACCGTGACGGATGCGGCCTGCGGCCTACCCGACGGCCTGCGCCGCTTGATGCTGGCCGCGTGGCGCGAGTATCCGCGATTCTTTATATAGCTTTACCGCACAGAAAGCCGCTTTGCGGCTTTTTGTGCACAGCAATGAAAACGCGCCGATCGAAAGGCAGATGCACAGGCAACTCCCTTTACAGCATGCTATCTTTGCTTACTGCAAATTGGGCTTTTGCACTGCTATGACGTATGATGCAATCCTATGTTTTGGCTTGTTTTACAATTGTATTTTAAAAAGGTGGTGCATAGCATGGGCACAGTGATACAAAACGGCATTGTAATTACCGAAACGGGCGAAGAGGCACTGGATATCTTGCTTTTGGATGGAAAAATAGCAACGCTTGGCAAAAACATCCCGCTTGAAGGGCATACTGTTTATGACGCCGCAGGCTGCCTTGTGTTTCCCGGCTTTATAGACGCGCATACACATCTTGAAATGGATAACGGTGTTACTGTAACGGCCGACAGCTTTGCAAGCGGCACCGCGGCCGCGCTGTGTGGCGGCACCACCACGATTATTGATTTTGCCACACAAAGCAAGGGCGAAAGCTTGCATCAAGCACTGGCAAACTGGCATCGAAAGGCCGATGGCAACTGCCGATGCGACTATGCCTTTCATATGGCGATGACCGATTGGAACGACGCTGTGCGCGCCGAGGTGCCACAGCTTTGCAAAGAGGGCGTAACCAGCTTTAAGCTGTATATGGCGTATGATGCGCTGCGCATGCGTGACAGCGAAATTTATGCGGTGCTGCGCTGTGTGCACGAAAATCACGGCATTGTGGGTGTGCATTGCGAAAACGGCGACCTTGTGAACGCACTTGTTCAAAAAGAACTATCCGAGGGGCATTATTCCCCTGCTGCGCACCCGTTATCGCGGCCGGATTATGTAGAGGCCGAGGCCGTAGCACGATTTTGCGCAATTGGGCGCGCCGCAAATGCGCCCGTGCATGTGGTGCATTTAAGCACCGCCGCCGGATTGCAAGAAGCGCGGCGTGCCAGAATGCAGGGGCAAACGGTGTATCTGGAGGGATGCCCGCAATATTTTACGCTGGATGAAAGCCGCTATCTTGCACCGGGCTTTGAGGGCGCAAAATATGTGTGCTCGCCCCCGCTGCGCGCGCAGGCCGATGTAAATGCACTTTGGCAGGCGCTGATTGCAGGCGAAATCAA
>JAGPHI010000018.1 GCA_018055565.1 Oscillospiraceae bacterium
CCCGTGCGCAAAACGCGCAAAATTTCTGCAAGGCAAAGCGGCGAAAAGCAATTGAGCACGATGTCGCAGCTGGCGTTTGCCACCGGCAGAGGAAACACCGATGCCACGGCAATTTCTGCGCTTGGGCACTGCTTTGCCGCCAGCTTTGCCGCCAGCTTTGCCGCGCTTTTAGAGATGTCTACACCCGCTACCCTGCCGCGCTTGCCCGCGCTAGCAAGCGCTTCACAAACGCCGCTGGTGTAATAGCCCTCGCCGCAGCCCAAATCCAGCACAGCGGCATTTTGCGGCGCAAAATCTGCCACAAGCGCGCCAATGGCTTCTTGCAGTGGCGCATAATAGCGCTTTGCTAAAAAACGCGCACGCGCGGCCACCATGTCTTTATCGTCGCCGGGCGCATGAGAATTCATGCGATTGGCCAAGAGCAAATTGACATGCCCTTGCGCCGAAATATCAAAGCAATGCCCCTGCTCGCATCGGTAGCTGCCGCCGTTTTTGGCAAGGCCGCTTTTGCATACAGGGCAAACAAATAAGCCGCAAGTGTTCATCGGCCGCCATCCTTTCTTTAACAGGGCTTTTGCACGCCGCCAGCAGCAAAGGCTTAAGGCCAGCGGCGCAGCGCCAAAGCAAGGATTTGCCTGCGATTTACGCCCGCAATGCTGCACGCTGCATTCATCTATTATAGCGAATTTTTGCACAAAAAGCAAATGCAACAGCACGCATTTGCCTTTGGCAGTATCGCCGATCCCGTTTCGGCTATGATGAAAAAAATTGCAGCGTGGCTATGCAGTATTTTGTAAGCAAAGCCCGCATACTATTAAAACGCGCGTTTGCATCTACCAGACACAAACGCGCGCAATATTTTATGTGTAGCTCATCAGCTTTTCAAAATCTTCCACCGGCATGGGGCGCGAATAATAATATCCTTGCGCCGCAAGGCATCCGGCCGAAGCCAAAAACTCGGCCTGCGCGCGCGTTTCCACACCCTCGGCCACCACCTGCATGTCAAGGCCGTTTGCCATTGATATCGTGTGGCGCACCACAGCCTGCGCCTTTGCGTCGTCGCCCGTGGCGCATAAAAACTCTCGGTCCAGCTTTAAAATGCATGCGCTGGTGTTTTTTAGCATATTTAACGAAGAATAGCCCGATCCGAAATCATCGATAGAAAAATTGAGGCCTTCTTCTTGCAAAAGGCGCATAGAATTGTAAAGGCTGGTCTGATTTTCCACAAAGGTGGTTTCGGTAAGCTCCAGCTCTACCAAATATGGCGGCACCCCATATTTTTGCAAAAGCGCCATTGTGCGCTTGGCAAAATCGGGGCTATAGATATGCGCGCGCGACACATTTAACGAAATGGGCAGCGGGCAAATGCCCTTATCCAGCCATTTACGCAAAAGCCGAAACACCGTTTCCCACACAAATTCGTCTAGCTCGATAATAAAGCCGTTTTTTTCAAACAAGGCCACAAATTCGGCTGGCGGCAAAAGCCCGCGCACAGGATGGCGCCAGCGCACCAGCGCTTCTGCCCCGATGGGGCTGCCCGATAAAAGGCTGTGCTTTGGCTGCAAAAACACCTCAAACTGGCCGGAGTGCAGCGCGTTTTCCATCTCGTTTTCTATGGTGCGCTCGCTAATTTCGCGCGCGCGCAGGGCACTGTCGTAAAATGCGTAGTTTTTCAAAAGGCTGCCCTTTACCTTTAAAAGCGCAAGGCCCGCGCGGTCGCACAGCACGTTTATGGGCGCTGTGCGGTTTTCCACAATGCAAATGCCAAAAAACACGTGCACGGCGCAGCCAGGCCCCAGCCCTTGTATCTCGGTTGTCAGCGCGGCAATTAGGCGAGGCAAATCCCGCATTTCTTCATATGCCACGCAAAGGGCAAAAATGTCGCTGTTGATGCGCCCGCATATGCCTTTGTTTTGCACGGCGCGCTCCAGCGCGGCGGCCACGTGGCATAAAAGGCGGTCGCCCTCGTCCATGCCATACAGCTCGTTGATAAATTTAAAGCGCGCGATGTCTAAACGCAAAATGGCATAGGTGTTTTCTGGATGCGCACGCAATAGCGAATGCCCTTTTGTGTAAAACGATTGGGCGTTGTAAATGCCTGTCAGCGTGTCATACAGCGCGTGATATTCCAGCATTAAGCGCGAGGTAACGGCATCATCCACATCGTTGAGCGCGCCCACTATGCGAACGGGCTTTCCTTGCGCATTTAGCGTTACCGAAAGGCTAACCTTGCACCATAAAAAGGTGCCCACAATGGTTTTTAAGCGCAAACGAATGGTTTCTGCGGGTTTTTGCGCCATGTTATCATAAAAGCTGCGCAAAATCGGCTCGTCCTGTTCGTGCACAACGGCATCCTCAAGCCATACACGCAGCACGTCGCGCGTATCATAATTTCCGGCAAAATTGCGTTTTAATGCCGCCGCATACGTGCCATCGTTTGTGTCATGCCATGCAAATAGCTCGGCGCCGCTGTGCGCTAAAAGCAAGCGGCAGCACTCGCTGGCGGTGCCGCGTGTGGCGCGCAAGGCAAATCGCTTTTGACATCCTGTTTGTTTAAAAGCCTGTTTCATAATGCTTGCCAACCCTTTCTATATATTGGTGCAAAAGCGCTTGCGATTCTTGTATTTATGCTGCTTGCAAAAATAGCATATTTTTCCAATAAGCTTATTATAATACGAAAGTTTGCAAAATACAATCTTTTTTTACCGCTTTGACCAAAGCCCTTTTTATACAACAAATTATCTTAGTTTTCGCCAATAATATAAATAATTTTTCGCCTTTTACAATTCATTCATACACCAAAATGTAAAATGTGCTATAATAAAGCTGCTACACAATATGCCAAAATGGTTTTCCCTGTGCAAGCACAGCGCTTTCCTACATTTATCATAAAAAAGGATACGATTATGAATATTCTGTTTTTCCTCACGCCTAAAAATGAAGTGGCCTATCTGTTTGATGATTTTACACTGCGGCAGGCACTAGAAAAAATGGAGCACCATCGCTATTCCTCTATCCCTATATTAAATCGCAAGGGGGAATACGTGGGCACCATCACCGAGGGGGATATCCTGTGGGCCATAAAACAGCAATATGCGCTTTCCATACGCGAAGCGGAAAACGTACCTATTACCGAGTTTCCGCATAAGCGCGACAACACCCCCGTGCACGTAGACACCACTATGGAGGAACTGGTGGTTGCCGCCATGAGCCAAAACTTTGTGCCCGTTATCGACGATAAAAACAGCTTTATCGGCATTGTGCGCCGCAAAGACATCATCCAGTACTGCTACGACAAAACAAAGCCCTGCAACAAAAAGTAAATAAGTACACCACAATCCTATCCATTTACTGGATAGGATTTTTTTGGCAATTATTTTAGCGAATAAGTAGAAAAAAAGCGCAATCAAAGCAGTAAATACAGCAAAATCCCAACTTGACAGAAATAATTAAACGCCTTGTTTTGTGGATAACTTTTAACATTTTGTTGAAAACTCATCATTCCACACCCAAAAAACCTGTATTTACCCGCTTGTAGCGGCACTTTGTCCACACTTTCAACAGAGTTTTCAACATAGAACGTTTACAGAATAAAAATTTTTGTCGATTACATTATGTATAATGACCTTTACGTTCACACACAATCGCCCCAAAACTTTTACTTGACAAAATGATTAAAGCCATTATTCCCGCCGAGAATAAAAAAGGGTATGTGCAAATGCACTGCACTGCGGCAAAATATGCTTTTTGCACAGCATTTTGCTTTTGCTGCGCTGCGATACCCAAAAAGCGCAGCAACACCCTGTAAGGCGATAATAAACCCCCAAGAAAGGAACGGACGATAATGAAAGGCATTAACAGACGTGTGATTGAAATTGTAGATACAGAAAACGAGGCGATTGAGCGCGTGCTTGTATTTTTTAAGCCCGGCGCCGCAAATATGAAGCTTTCCACCCAAAAGGCGCAGGCCGAAAAGTATGTGGCGGGGCTTGTGTGTTGGCGCAGGCTGCCGTGGCTTACAAAAACGCGCGCCTTAATGGGCATCTGTGTAGCAGCAGCGGCGCTTTTGGCTGGCGGCATTTGGATTTTTTAGGCGTGATTATTTCTGCGCGGGAACTTGCAAAATAGGTAGAAATGCCATAGGAGATATGCTATAATACCTTATATATATGTTCGCGTATAAAGCAAAACCGTGTCGTGTCTTGTTTTTTACCGCTATTTTGCCCCCCGAGAAAGGAATCATTTTTACTATGGATTTTCAAAACAACGATTTGCGCGATGAAACCACGCTTGCTTACGGCAAAAACGCCGTTACCGAGCTGCTCAAAAGCGGCGGCGCCGTGGATACTGTGTTTGTGCAAGACAGTATGAACGCCGCTACCGCTTCTTATTATACTGCCCTTGCCAAAGAGGCTGGCGCCGTGGTGAAGCGCGTGCACGCAGCCAAGCTGCGTGGCATGTGCGGCACCGATGCACATCAAGGCGTGGCCGCATGGGCCGCCAGTGTGGATTATAAAAGCCTAGACGATTTGCTTGCCATTGCCAAAAGCCGTGGTGAAGCGCCTTTTTTGGTTTTGGCCGATGGCGTGGAGGACCCGCACAATTTAGGCGCAATTATGCGCACTGCGTATTTGGTGGGCGCACACGGCGTGGTAATTCCAAAGCGCGGCGGCGTGGGCGTAACGCCTGTGGTTTTAAAATCCAGCGCGGGTGCTGCCGCGCGCCTTGCGATTGCGCGCGTGGCCAATATTGGCGAATGCGTGCGGCGCTTAAAAAACGACAATGTGTTTGTGTATTGTGCCGATATGAACGGGCGCGCCGCCTATAGCGAAAACCTTACGGGTGCTATCGCACTGGTGGTTGGCAGCGAGGGCAGCGGCGTATCCACGCTGGTAAAAAGCCTGTGCGACGGCGCTGTATCTTTGCCGATGGCCGTTACAAACAGCGATATCGACAGCTTTAATGTGTCTGTGGCTTCGGGCATCATCCTTTATGAGATTATGCGCCAGCGCACAAAATAGCTTTTATCATCACAATCCGTATTAAATACCGTATGGAGGTGCTGCGCTTGCAGGACAAAAACAGCCATGAGGAGCTGGACGCGCTTTTGGCCGATATTCTCAAAAGCAAAGCCGCCACAAGCTTTGGCAAAGAAAATAATGTAGAAGATATCCTTGCAGATTTAGGCCTTGCGCCTCATACGCTGCATGCGCCCGCACAAGCACCATCTGCAAAAGACAATTTGGAAACGCCCAACGCAGCCAGCGATGCAAAAAACGCTTTTTTAAAGGATGCTGCATTTGCCGATACCTTTGCCCCTGCCAACAATGCGTTTTTTGCGAAAGAGCCGTCTGCAAATGCCCCTATCGCAAAAAAGAGCTTTAAAGAAAAGCTTTTACAAACGGTGCCCGCCGGCTGGGACAGCGACGAAGATGACGACGACAGCGAATTTGCCGACGTGTATACCCCTGCGCCCAAAACGCCTGCCGTAAGCGCCGCCAGCGAGGCTGCCGCCGAGGCCAAAGCACTTGCCGACAGCAAGGCCGCTATAGCGGCAAAGGCCGCCGCTGCGCGGCAAGCTGCTATTGAGGCGCAATGGGAGCAATCGTCCATTGCCACGCCTTTGCAAGAGCCTTTGCAAGAGCGTACACAAGCGAGTGTACAAATGCCTACGCAAGAGCCATTACACGAGCGTACACAAGCCAGTGTACAAATGCCTACGCAAGAGCCTGCACAAGGCGCTGCCTACGCGCCGCTGCCAAAAACGGCTGCGCCTTTACAAGCGGACAAGCCCGTGCATCCCGCTGAAAACGCACAGCACTGCGAGCCGCAGCTTGAAAGCGACGAGGAGCCCACGGTGGAATTTGTTTCGCCGGAGGAAGCCGCCGTGCACAAGCGCCGCGAAAAATCCCCCACGTTTGTGATACGCCCCAATTACGAGGAAGAGGCGCGCGCCGCTTTGGAGCGCACGGGCACAATGCGCCTTTCCGAGGTGGATGAAACCTTTCGGGAATTTTTTGGCGAAACCGTTGCCGTGGACCGCGAAGAATTGGAACGCGGCTTGCGCGGCAAAAAAGCCGGCAAGCTGTTTCGTGGTTTGTTTGGTGCGCGCCGCGCAGAAACAGGCGAGCTAACCGGTGATATCGATTTGCCGCCCATCGAGGACGAAGAAGGCGAAAGCCTAGACGATTACAACACGCCGTCTGATGCGCTTGCCGTAGAGGCCACCTTAAAATCCATGCGCACCAATTGCACACTGCGTGTTGTGGCCATTGCGCTGATTACGCTTTTGCTGCTGTATCTTGGGCTGTCGGCCCGCACAGGGCTTTTGCCCTCCATCCCCGTATTAAACCCCGCAAACGAGCCGTTTTTATTTTTAATCATCAATCTTGTGCTTTTGTGCATTACGGCGCTGGTTTCGTTTACCACGCTAACCACGGGCATCAGCGGCCTGTTTTCACAGGCCAGCGCAGACACCCTGCCGTGTTTGGCACTTGTGGGCGCATTTGCACAAAATTTGGCGTTTGTCATTAAGCCCGATTCTTTCGAGCCCGAAAAAATTACATTGCTTGCGCCGGTAGCGGCGCTGCTGATGCTGGCCAATGCCATCGGTAAGCGCATGCATTGCACCATCGTGTGCCGCAATTTCGACACCGTCAGCGTGGGGCACGAGCATGCGGCTGCCTATCTAATCCGCGACCGCGAGCTTGCGCACCATGTGTGTGAGGGCATTGCCGAGCCGGAGCCTGCGCTGCTTGTCAGCCGCCCCACGGCTTTGGTGCGTGGCTTTTTGCGCCAAAGCTTTTCAGCGCGCCAAAGCGACGGCACAGCCCGTATCATGGGCTATGTGATTTTAGCAGCGGCTTTGGCCTGCGCTGTAATCACCTACCTTTCAGCCAAAAATGTTTTTGCCGCGCTTTCGGCGTTTGCCGCCGTTACCTGCTTTGCAAGCCCGCTTGCCAGCACCTTGCTTTCCGCCGTGCCAAGCGCGCTTTTGCAGCGCAGCGCGGCGCGCGTGGGCGCAGTGGTGCCCGGCTGGAGCGCCATTGCGGCACTACGCGAAACAAATGTAACACTGGTGAACGCGCGAGATTTATTCCCGCCCGCCACCGTGCGCTTGCACGGCATCAAAACCTTTGAAAAAGAGCGCATCGACATTGCCATCCTATACGCCGCCAGCATTTTTATCGACAGCTGCGACACATTGCGCGACATCTTTTTGGGCGTGATTGAAAACAAAACCGATATGCTGTATAAAGTGGAAAACGTGGTGGCAGAGCCTGGATATGGCTTTACCGCGTGGATTGAGCACAGCCGTGTAGTGCTGGGCAACCGCGCAATGATGGACAAAAGCGGCATCAACATCCCCTCGCTTGATTACGAAATGAAGTACACCAAAGGCGAGCGCTGCCCCATTTATCTTGCCGTTTCGGGCAAGCTGTTTGGCATGTTTGTTGTGAGCTATTGTGCCGACGAGGACGCAATGGATGTGGTGCAGGGGCTGCGCAAAAGCGGCATATCGCTTTTGGTGAAATCCGACGATTTTAACATTAATTCGTTTTTGGTATCCGATGTATATAATCTGCCCGAAACCAGCGTGAAAGTGCTTTCCGGCGCAGAGCGCGAGGCGCTAGGCGTGAAAACCTCGTACTTGCCCGAAAGCGAAGGCGTGCTAACGCATATCGGCACGTTTGCCAGCTTTATCGGCGGCTTGCGCGCGGCAGCGGGCGCGGCCTCTGGCGAGCATATGGCCAGCCTTGTGCAGTGTGCTTCCATCCTGCTTGGCGTGGTGCTTTCGGTGCTTTTAAGCGTATCTGGCGGGCTTGTGGGCATCAGCCTTGCCGCAGTGATGCTGTTTCAAACTGCATGGGCAGCACTGACCATATTGGTGCCGTTTGCAAAGCGATATTAAACAGGCTTGCCGCAAAGGCAAAAATGCGGTGCTATCCCAAAGCCAATAGCGCAGTGCTAACCAATAACCAAAAATGCGGCCGCTACACGCGGCCGCATTTTTTATCATTGTTGCAAGCACTTTACGACACGCTTTATTGCCGCAAACAGAAAATCCCCCGCGCCTTTCGGCGCGGGGGATTTGGTTTGCTTACTCTTTGTGGCAGCCGCAGTCACAGTCGCCGCAGTCGCAATCGTCGCCAAAATCAATTTCAAATTTGGTGGCGCAGTTCGGGCAGGCAAGGTTTTCGTCTGTCAGCATTTCTTCGTCCACGCACACTACTTCGCCGCAGTTCGGGCAGGTGATTTCAAACAGGCCGTCCTCGTATTCCTCGTCGTCCTCTTCTTCATCGTCTTCTTCGCCAAAAACATAGCTTTCCAAATCATCCATGTCTTCGTCCATTGCGTCGATTTCGTCGTAAATTTGCGAAACGTCCTCATTCAGGTCGCTTACGTCGTTTGCAAGGTCGGTCAAAAGGTCGAGCATTGCGTTCAGGATTTTGGTTTCCTTTTTGCTGGCATCGAGCTCCATGCCCTCCATAAGCCCTTTGATATAGGCGGTTTTTTCGGTAAGGTTCATTGTGTTGCCTCCTTTAATTTTTTGTGGTAAACATCATAGGGCGCAGGGTTGCGCCCCGTGGCGGTATTGTATTTACGCGCGCTCCATATATTCGCCCACGCGGGTATCAATGCGGATTTTGTCGCCCTCGTTGATGAAAAGCGGCACGCGGATTTCGGCGCCAGTTTCCAAAATGGCGGGTTTTAATGTGTTGGTGGCGGTGTTGCCCTTTGCGCCCGGCTCGGTTGTAACAACCACCAGTTCCACAAAGTTGGGCGCTTCGATGCCAAACACTTTGCCCTTATAGCTCAAAATCTTTACAAGCTCGTTCTCTTTTACAAACTTGAAGCTGTCGGATAAATCTGCCGCGTTGACGGGCTGCTGCTCGTAATTTTCGGTGTCCATGAAATAGTATAGCCCGCCGTCCTCATAAAGATACTGCATCTCGCGGCGGTCAATGACGGCAATGGGGAATTTGGCAGTGGGGTTATAGGTTTTTTCCACCACGGAGCCCGAAATCACATTGCGTGTTTTGGTGCGCACAAAAGCGGCGCCCTTGCCGGGCTTTACATGCTGAAATTCAACAATTTGAAAAACGTTGCCGTCCTCCTCAAAGGTGACATTGTTGCGAAACTCGCCAGCTGAGATCATAAAATAATCCTCCAGTAAATTGAAATGAGTCAATAAAATGCTGTACGCAGCAAATGCTTACGTATCTAGTTAATTCTACAGTATTGTGCGCAGTTTTTCAAGCCCTAAATGCTATTTTGCGCCGTTCGCTAGATAATAATCAGGTTTTTATCGCTTTTTGCCATAATTTCAATGCCATTTTCGGTTATAAGCACGGTATCTTCGATGCGCACGCCAAATTCGCCCGCAAGGTAGATGCCCGGTTCTATCGTCATCATCATGCCTTCTTCGATTATCGTTTCGCAAAGTGGCGAAAAGCGCGGCTCCTCATGGATTTCGATGCCAAGCGAATGCCCAAGCCCATGCCCAAATTTGCCCTCGTACCCCTCGGCGGCAATGATGTCGCGCGCCACCTTGTCTACCTCGCATCCGCGCATGCCCGCTTTTGCGGCAGCACAGGCGGCCAGCTGCGCTTTCAGTACTGTGTCGTACACGTGGCGCTGCTTATCGGTAACGCCGCCCACCGCGATGG
>JAGPHI010000245.1 GCA_018055565.1 Oscillospiraceae bacterium
TATTAATGCTTTAAAACGCAATGCATCGGCCTGTGAAAATCTTTTTGTCAGATTGTTACATTTTTAACTTTTGCGTTTTTTGTTGACTAGCGCGATAAAGATGTTAAAATAGTATATGTCTGCAATGATTTAATATGGGTTTATTGTCTGATTTTACCTGTTTATGTGTAAACTGATTCATAGAAAGCCCATTAGTACAAGAAACGAGGGATATGACAAGCATGTTCAAATTTGTAAAGCGCACCGCGCTCGGCGCCAAAGTGCCACATGAAAAAAACACCGCCGCCAAAGCCAGTGTGCAAATTGTGTGTCCGGCAGAAGTGGTTATCGCCATGCAGCAGCATATCGGCGCACCCGCAAAGCCCTGTGTGGCAAAAGGCGACAATGTATATGTTGGCACGCTGATTGGCGAAGCTGGCGGCTTTGTAAGCGCCAATATGCATTCCAGTGTGAGTGGCACTGTGGCAGAAATTACGGAGCTGCTGTTTGCAAACGGCGCGCGCGTGCCCGCTGTGCGCATCACCGCAGATGGCGAGCAAACGCCCGACCCTTCTTTAGCGCCGCCCGAAGTAACGGATTATGCCTCGTTTGTGGCAGCCGTGCGCAATAGCGGCCTTGTGGGGCTTGGCGGCGCGGGCTTCCCTACGGATGTAAAGCTATCGCCAAAAAGCCTTGACGCGCTGGATACCCTTGTGATTAACGGGGCCGAATGCGAGCCGTATATCACGGCGGACAGCCGCGAATTTTTAGAGTGCTCCAGCACGCTGATGTCTGGCATTTTGGCCGTGCAAAAATATTTGAATATCAAAAAAGTGATTATCGCAATCGAGCGCAACAAGCCCGAAGCGATTGATTTGATGTGCAGCCTTGTTAAAGGCGATGCGTCCATTCACGTAAAGCCATTGGATTCGCGCTATCCGCAAGGGGCCGAAAAGGTGCTGATTGAGAAAACAACAGGCCGCGAGGTGCCGCGCGGCAAGCTGCCCGCAGACGTAGGCGTGCTTGTGCTGAATGTTACCACCGTTTCCACCATCGGCAAATACCTCAATACCGGCATGCCCTTAGTGCAAAAGCGCATCACTGTGGACGGCGATGCCGTTAAAACCCCCAAAAACGTGATTGTGCCCATTGGCACCAGCCTTGAAAGCGTGATAAAGTTTTGCGGCGGCTATACAAAAGAGCCAGGCAAAATCATCACTGGTGGGCCGATGATGGGCGTATCTGTTGTGGACGCTGCATTCCCGCTGTTAAAGCAAAACAATGCCATTTTGGTGTTTAGCAAAGAAAAAGCAGTGCTGCCCGAGCCCGGCCCCTGCATTCGCTGCGGGCGCTGTGTGGCGGCATGCCCGATGGGCCTTTCGCCCGTAGAAATCACATCTGCCTTTTCGCATCAAAGTGTGGACGAGCTTACAAGCTTACAGGTTGATTGCTGCATCGGCTGTGGCACTTGCAGCTTTGTGTGCCCTGCAAAACGCCTTGTAACGCAAAAGGTAAACCTTGCGAAAGCATTTGAGAAGAACGGAAAAAAGTGATTTGACGCAGTTCAAACCATTTTTGAAAGGAACGGATAATCGAACATGGATACTAATAAATTGCTTGTCTCTGCCTCGCCACACATCTGCGACAATTCCGCCACAAGAAAGCTGATGGGGCATGTGTGCCTTGCGCTTTTGCCGCTTGTTGTTGCCAGCTTTATCATTTTTGGCCCGCGCGCCCTTTTGGTAGAGGGTGTCACGGTGCTGGCATGCGTGTTTTTTGAATGGGCATATTGCCGCTTGATGAAACAGCCAAACCCAATCGGCGATTTATCCGCCATTGTTACAGGGCTTATCCTCGCTTTAAACCTGCCTGTTACGATTCCTATTTGGATTGCGGTCATCGGCGCGTTTGTGGCTATTGTTGTGGTAAAGCAGCTTTTTGGCGGCATTGGGTGTAATTTTGCCAACCCCGCATTAGTGGGGCGCATTGTGCTGGCCGTTGGCTTTGCAGGGCGCATGACGGCTTACGGCTTCCCGAAAACCAATATCGACGCGCTGGCCGGTGCCACACCGCTGGTTGCGGGGCATTCCGTTGCGGGCAAGGACATGCTTGTGCCGCTTTTACTGGGCACGCACGGCGGCGTTTTAGGCGAAACCTGCGCCATTGCCATTGTGCTGGGCGGCGTATATCTGATTGCCATGCGCGTAATTTCGCCCGTTATTCCGCTTGCGTATCTTGGCACCGTTGCCGCGATGAGCGCGCTTTTGGGGCAGGACGTTATTTTGCAGCTTTTGTCTGGCGGGCTTTTGTTCGGCGCGTTTTTTATGGCCACCGATTATGTTACAAGCCCCTTTACCCGCAGCGGCAAGCTGGTGTATGCGATTGGCCTCGGCGTTATCACCTGCGTCATTCGCTTTTACGGCAATATGGCCGAGGGCGTTTCGTATTCGATTTTGCTGATGAATCTTTTTGTGCCATATATTAATAATTTGACGCGCCAAACGGTTTTGGGCAGCAAAAAAAAGGCCATAGGGGGTGCTAAAAAATGAACGAAAACAAAAAAGAGAACGCGTTTCTCCATTTTTTAAAGGCCAACTGGGAAGAAACCCTGCGCCCCATCGCAGTTTTAAGCGCCATCTGCTTGATTACAAGCCTTTTACTGGGTGTTACCAATCAAATTACAAACCCCATTATTAAAGAAAACGCCGCCAAAGCCGCCGATGCCGCGCGCACCGAGCTTTTGCCTGCGGCAAACGGCTTTGAAAAGCTGGAGCTTACGGGCGAGGGCGTAACCGGGGTTTATAAAGCCACCAACGATGCCGGCTATGTGATTACAGCCGAGGCAAAGGGCTACGGCGGTGCCGTGCCTGCGATGGTGGCATTTGGCCCCGACGGGCTGATTGCACAGGTGAAATTTTTGGATAACGCCGAAACACCGGGTCTTGGCAAAAAGATTATGGACGAAAAATTTACCGCGCA
>JAGPHI010000246.1 GCA_018055565.1 Oscillospiraceae bacterium
TTCATCCTCCATGCGCTTTTATGCGCGAATAGCATTTAAAGCCCCAAACTTGCCAGGGCTATCGGTTACGGTAAGTGATTGCGTTGCGCGCATGCAAATATGCACGGCATCGTGCGCAGGTATGTGCGTACGCCGCCAAATGCATCAACTGTCTTGCGGCGCGCCGTCCTCGCTTGGCGCGGGCTGCAACGTGTTTTCGCTGATGATAAAGCGCGGGCGCGCTTTGGTTTCGTTATATATTTTGCCGATATATTCGCCGATAACGCCAAGACATAAAAGCTGCACGCCGCCCATAAAAAACACCGCGCAAAGCATGCTTGTCCATCCCGAAACGGTTGCCCCAAAGCATTTCGACAGCACCGTCCACACAATGCCCAGCACGCTGGCAAGCGAAACAAAAAAACCGAGGCCTGTAATAATGCGAATGGGCTTTATGGAAAGGCTGGTGATGCCGTCGAAGGCAAATGCCAGCATTTTCTTTAAAGGATAATGGCTTTCGCCCGCGATGCGCTCGGCGCGTTCATACAAAACGCTGCTGTATTTATAGCCCACCAAAGGCACTAAGCCGCGCAAGAAAAGGTTGACCTCTTTAAAGGCAAACAGCCCCTCCAGCGCACGGCGCGACAGCAAGCGGTAATCGGCATGGTTAAACACCACATCGGCGCCAAGCAGCTTCATCACCTTATAAAAACCCTCGGCGGTTGTGCGCTTAAACCACGTGTCCGTCTCGCGTTTTGAGCGCACACCATATACCACATCGCACCCCGCTGCATACTCATCCAGCATGGCGTCCATCGCGTTGATATCGTCCTGCCCGTCACAATCGATAGAGATGCTGACATCTGCGTGCGTTTTCGCCACCGAAAGCCCTGCCAAAAGCGCGTTTTGATGCCCGCGATTGCGCGAAAGGCACACGCCCTCAAAGCATTCGTCCTCGCACAGCGCACGGATAATCTGCCAGGTGTTATCCTTTGAGCCGTCGTTTACAAATAAAACACGGCTGTTTGCGTGCGCTTTGCCCGCAGACACAAGCGCTTGGATTTTCGCTTTAAACAGCGGTGCCGTTATCGGCAAAACCGTTTCCTCGTTATAACAGGGAATCACGATATACACAATGGGGGTTTTCATCAGATTGCACCTTTCCTCTTTAACGAATCAATACGCAGGCTTTGCTCATATAGCGATGGCGCATCGCGCCGCTTTGCACATTATCGGCGCTTCGCGCCATGATACACTATCGCAATGGCATCGGGGCCCGTGTTGCTGGCAACGGCAGCGCCCAGCATAAATATGCATGCGGGCGGCATGCCAAATTCTTTTTTGCACAGTTTGCCCAGTTCTTCCGCCGTTTTCATATCGGTTGTGCCAATCAGATATTCGCGCTCGCCCTCGCGATGGTTTTTTGCATGCGCCAAAAGCGCCGGCAGCACATTTTTATCGCCGCGCACCTTGTTGACAACGGCTGTTACGCCATCGTTAATCGTGATAATCGGCCGCAGGCCCAAAAGCTCGCCCGCAAATGCCGCCGCCGCAGACACACGGCCGGATTTTTTGATAAATTTTAAAGAAAACACCGAAACCGCAATCTCCACTGTGGCAAAATCTGCCTCCAAATCCGATATCACGTGCTTAATTTCTGCGCCGTTGTGCAGCTTGCGCGCAGCCTCGCACACAAAATAGCCGTAGGGCATCGAATAGGTGTGGCTGTCTACGAGATGAATTTTCATTTTGCTTTCGGGATGCTCCTCGGCAAGCTGACGCGCCGCCATCGTGGCAGCATCAAAAGTGGCAGAGCCGCCCGCATTGATGGTGATATGCACAACATCTGTATAGCCCGCTTGCAAATATGCACAATATTGGTCATAAAATTGCAGCATTGTAATATGCGCGGTGCTGGGCATGCCCTCGGCATTTCGCAGCATATCGTAAAATTCTTCGTTTGTAAAATCCTGACGCTCCACATAGCTTTGCCCGTCTAAAGTGATGGTGAAGCTCATGATATCAATGCCATATTTTTCCCGAAGCTCCTCGGGGATATCGCTTGCGGAATCCGTTAAAACGGCTACTTTCCTCAAAGACGCATCGCCTCCATTTCGTTATTCGGTTTCATTTACATTGTTGCATCCCAATCAAAGCTGCGCAGCTTGCCCTCGCACAGCAAATCGGCAAAATTGCCCTGCCGCAATACTTCGTAGGCGGCAATGGCAACCGTGTTAGATAAATTGAGGCTGCGCGCGCCTTCCACCATTGGCAAGCGCACACATTGGCTTTGGTTTTCATGCAAAAGCGCCTCGGGTAACCCCGCGTCTTCGCGCCCAAACACCAAAAAGCAATCTGCGGGATATTGCACCTCGGTATAGGTGTATGGCGCTTTGGTGGTAAAATAGTAAAACGGGCCTTCATTTTGGGCAAAAAACGCCGCGGTGCTATTATAATATGATATATCAAGCAGATGCCAATAGTCAAGGCCGGCCCGCTTAAGCTTTTTATCATCAATGGTAAAGCCCATTGGCCCCACTAAATGCAGCCGTGCGCCCGTGGCGGCACAGGTGCGTGCGATATTGCCTGTGTTTTGCGGGATTTGCGGCTCAATGAGCACTAGGTTTAGCATAAAATCCCATTCCTTTCAAGTGTATGATAGCTTTTGGGCTTGATGCATACGCGCCGAGGCGCAAAGCCCAATTGTAAACGTTTTACACGCCGATATCGAAAGGCCTTATCTTAGTATATCCAAACAAGCCTCAAATGGTACACCAAAGCGTGCTTCGCGCCCCGCAACATTTGCCTTTTGCACTGCCAGCGCCACAAATTGCGCGGCAAGCGCCACGCTGTGCGCAAGCGTTTGCCCATGCACCAGCGCGCCCGTAAGCGCCGCGACAAACAAATCCCCCGTGCCGGGATACGCGCCGTTTTCGGCGGTATAGGGCAAAACCAGCGGTGCGCCGCCC
>JAGPHI010000247.1 GCA_018055565.1 Oscillospiraceae bacterium
TAATGAACAAAATTGCGCTCGGCTTTCATTTTGCCCTTGTATACATCCAGCACCTATCCCATCGCCATAAAGGTAAGATAGCTAATGCCCAGCGGCACGGCAACGCTGAATTTGTTTTGCCGCCACGACAGGCCAAACAGCGATGCAAACCCTGCGCCAAGCTCTTGCAAAAAGCCAAAATACTTATAAAACACCAAGCTGCCCAGCGAAACCACCATCGCCGCTGTTAAAAAAAAGCCGCGCAATAGGCCCTTTGGCAGCTTTTCTACAGCCAGCGCCGCCGCATATGTAACGCCAGTGGCACTGATTAAAAGCACCACAAAACCCAGATTTGCGGGGTCGTATAAATAAAAGAGATAGCTGCACACCAAAAGCCATGCCATGCGCACGCAGCGCGGCAAAATAAAATATACGGCGCACACCAACGCAAAAAACAGTAAAAATGCAAAGGTGATAAATTGCATTGGCAAAAGCTCCTTTAATCAAAAATCCGCTTGACATAAAAGTGCAAAATCGCGCTGTTATTCGTGCTTTTTGCTGCTAACTACGCGTTCTATTTCGCGCAAGCGTTTTTCCAATAGCGCGTTTTCCTGCGTAAGGCGTTTAATTTTTTCGCCATATTCCGACACGGTGATAGAAAGGCTTAACAATAAAAGCAAAACAAACGCAAAAATCATCATAAACACAAGGTTTACAGGCATTTCCACGTGCAAAAGGTCGCGCAGCACGTATACCACATACGGCACCGCCGCAAAAATAAACAGCACAAAGCCAAACAAAAGCCAAATGATCGAATGCCGCACAGTCAGCTTTTTCTTTTTTAGTAAAAGCAAAATAACGCCAAGATACAGCACTGTGCCCAGTAAAAGGATAATGCGTAAAACATGATCCATATCGCTGATTAAATTATTCATGGCAATCAACCCTTCTTTTTGCGTTTAATGGTAATGCGATATACCACCAGCGCGATGGTTACCTTTATCATATAATACGCCGAATGCAAGGTGGAGATGGACGATGCCCCCCCAAGACGCTCTTGCATGATAACAGGGCGTTCCCCCACGCGATACCCCTCCAGCACGGCCGAAATAATCGCCTCGGGCTCGGGATAATCCTGCGCGTAGTTTTTGGCGTAAAAGGCCGTTAATTCCTTGCTGCACGCGCGAAAGCCGCTTGTGGTGTCGCGCACCTTTGTGCCGCAAAGCAAATGAATCAACAGGCTGATAATATTAATGCCGAGGCGGCGCATAAAGCTGGTTTGAAAGCCCTCTTTTGTGATAAAACGGCTGCCGATGCACATATCCAGTTCGCCGTTTGCCACAGGCTCTATCACAGCGGGCAGATATTGGGGGTCGTGCTGGCCGTCACCGTCCATTTGCACAGCGATATCATAGCCGTTTTCTACAGCATATAAATAGCCGCTTTGCACGCCGCCGCCAATGCCCAAATTGACAGGCAGCGAAATATAATTGTAGCCGTTTTCACGGCAGATTAGCTCGCTTTTGTCGGTGGAACAATCGTTTACGATTAAATAATCGCATTCGGGCGCTGCATCGGCAAGGCGGCGCACCACCTCAACAATATTTTCTTCTTCGTTATAGCAGGGGATAATCACAAGTGTTTTCAGCGTGTTCTCAGTCCTTTCGGGGGGATTGCGTTTCGTTTTTTAAACAAAGCCTAGCCCAATATAAATGCCTGCAATTCTTGCAAAAGCTTTGCGCGTTTAAAATGCGCTGCGTAATAATCGCGCCCTGCCTTGCCAAGTGCTGCGCGTTCCTCGGGCGTTTTGTTTTTCAGCGCCAAAATGTTTTGATACAGTGCGTCGGCATCTCCGGCGGGGCTTGTAAGGCCGCAGGCGGCTTCGCGGATGACGCGCGCGCCCTCGCCGTCAATGGCCACCAAAAGGGGCTTGCCTGCCGCCAAATAGCCCGTAATCTTTGCGGGCACGGTTAAGCCCAAATCGTCGCTTTTGGCAAGCGCTGCAAACAGCGCACTTGCCGCTGTGTGATAGGCGGGCATATCGGTAACGGGCTTTTGCCCCTCAAATGTAAAATACGACGAAAGGCCTTTTTGCGCAATGTCTGCGGCAAGCGCTTCGCGGCTCATGCCGTCGCCCACCAGCACAAAATGCACATCCGTAATGGCGGCTTCGCGCAGCTTGGCAGCGCAGGCCACCAAAAGGCCCAAATCCTGCGCGGGGCTGAAATTGCCTGCAAAAACAATGTTAAAACGCCCTTCAAACCGCTTGCAAAGCGCCGCATCATATACGTCCTCGGCATAAAAATCCTCGCAATACTGGGGGATATGCGTGGTTTTGCATTTGGGTGCCAATTGCTGCAAACGCTTTTCCAAAGCAGGGGACATCGCAATCAGCTTGTCTGAACGGCGGTAAAGCCAATGCGAAACGCCGCTTGCAATGGCGCGCAATGCTTTATTTTGTATGGGCAGCACCGAATATAAATTTTCGGGCCATAAATCCAGCACATAGGTGGTTAGCGGCGTAGCGGTAAGCTTGCTCCACACAATGGCGGGCCAAAGCATCAGCACAGGGCTTGTTTCGTAGCAGAACACCGCGTCATAGCGCTTGCCCAAAAGGCGCAATAAATGCAACGGCGCCGTGAGGGGATAGGAGATGTAATTTAAAAAGATGCGCACCGAGGAATTGCCGCGCCGCAGCACCTCGCCCGCGCGATAAATCTGCACGCCGTTTCTCTCTTCGCGTCGGGGCTTCCAATACGAATAGCCTGCAAAATATTCGCCCTTTGGATAATTGGGCAGCCCGCAAAGCACATCTACGGCAATATCGCTTGCGGCAAAGCCCTCGGCAATATCGGTAATGCGAAAGTTTTCGGGCCAATAATGCTGGCTGATAATTAAAATGCGTTTCAAACAAATTCCCCTAACTTATCGCTTTACCGTTTATTTGCGCTTTTGCAAAGCGTTCGTC
>JAGPHI010000248.1 GCA_018055565.1 Oscillospiraceae bacterium
CAGGCACGCCAGCCTTTTCGCCCACAATTTTCAGCTGGTCAATCGCGGCGGGGCGATAAATATCACACGCCACTAAAAGCGGGCGATGCCCCTCGCGCAGAAAATGCTTTGCCAGCTTGGCCGAATGCGTGGTTTTGCCCGCGCCCTGCAAGCCGCACATCATAATGATGGTGGGGGGCTTGGATCTTATGTGAATGCGCGCGGCTTCTTCGCCGCCCATCAGCGCAGTCATCTCGTCGTTTACAATTTTGATTACCTGCTGCGCGGGCGTAAGGCTATCCATCACCTCGTGGCCCATGCTGCGTGCGGTAACGCTTTCAATAAAGTCTTTGGCTACTTTGTAGTTTACATCTGCCTCCAAAAGCGCCATACGCACCTCGCGCATGGCCGTTTTGATATCGGCCTCTGTCAATTTGCCTTTGCCGCGCAGGCGCTTAAACGCCGCCGACAGCTTTTCACTTAACGATTCAAATGCCAACGTGTTATCCGCCTTTCGTGAAGTAAGGGCAGCAAAGCGTGTTATTCTTCGCTGTTTTCTGCGTCGTTGATGCTGGCAATAATGGCAAGCATCTCATCGGTTGCACGCCGAATTTCTTCCGACATGGAGTAGCTGCTGCTGTTTTGGAAATTGATTTCGCGCGCTAAATGCTCCAGCTGCGCCACGCCTTCCTGCACAGCACGATAGCGCCGCGCAAAACCGATTTTTTGCTCAAGCTCCAAAATAGTGCCCTCGCCGCGCTTGATAGAATCTCGCACGCCCTGACGCGTGATAGAAAAATTTTCGGCAATTTCGGCAAGGGAAAGGTCGTCATTATAATACTGCTGCATCACTTCGCGCTGCTTTTCGGTAAGCACGTCGCCATAAAAATCCAACAAAAACGATAATTCAAGATTTTTTGCCAAACAATTCCCTTCCTTCAAAAATAATAGTGTAAAGTGATTTGCTTTACACTAGTGACTATTATACCCCATCTTTACCCGATTGTCAATACAAAAGCGCAATAAAATACAAGAAAATACAAGATACCAACGCCGCAGTTTTTTATCAAAAGGCGCTTTTACAATTTTGCGCTTATATGCTAAAATAATACAAGAAAACATTGCGTAAAAGGAGGGCATTTGCGATGGATTTACAAAACAGCTTTTCCGAAACCTTGTTTGCATGTCCGATTGTGCGCCTGAACGGCTATGCCGCGCGGCATGGGCTTTCGGGGCAATTGTATGCATACTGCAATTTTGCGGGCGTTACCGGCACGGGCAACGATGCGCTGGCGGTGGGCATGCTGACGCTTGCAGAGCAAAAAGGGCTATTGGCAAAAGGGCAGGGCGTGGTGGAAGCGTCTGACGGCAGCTTTGCCGTATCGCTTGCAGCGGCATGCGGCGCGCTGGGGCATGCGCTTACGCTGGTGGTTTCAGCCGATTTGCCGTTTGCACGGCGCGGCCTTTTAACAGAGCTTGGCGCGCGCCTTGTGGCCGCGCCCGCGCAGCGTGATGCAATGCACAAGGCAGCACAGCAGCTGGCGCAGCGCGAGGGGCTATATTATGTAAACTATTTTGAAAACGATTTAAACCCCGAATTTCATCGCCTTGTTACAGGCCCTGCCATTGCCAAACGCATGGCAGGCACGCTGGATGCCGTGGTAGTTGGCGTGGGCAGCGGCGGCACGGTGTCGGGCGTGGGCGAGCATATTAAAGCGTGGATGCCCGATGTAAAAATGATAGCGGTGGAGCCGTACGAAAGCATGGCAATCAGCGGGGGCATTATCGGGAGGCACGCAATCGCGGGCCTCGGCGCGGGCTTTGTGCCCGAAAATTATAATCCGTACATTGTGGATAAAGTGATGGCGGTGTCAAGCGCAAATGCCGCCGCCACGGCCAAAGAGCTTTTGCAAAAGGATGCCCTGCCCGCAGGCACGGCCTGTGGTGCGGTGCTTTGCGCCGCAAAAGAGCTAATGCGCGCCATGCCGCAGCTGCAACATGTGCTGTGCATTTTTGCAGCAAGAAGCTTTACAGAATAATCGCGCGATAAAAACACGCCCGGTACGATATCGTACCGAGCGTGTTTTTGTAAAAAAGAGGTTTACGCGCGCGTGTCCAGCTTGTGACCGAAAGATGGTGCACTGGCCATTGTAGTTAAAAGTGCGGCCATCTGGTTTTGCTGTAGGTCCATGGTTTTTTTCAGCATGGATACATTTACAGCTTGTAAGGTCTTTGCAGAGCTCATGCTCATGCTGGCTGCGGCTATTGCGGATGAATCCATTATTATAAACCTTCCTTTCGGGGAAATTGCATCGCGCTTGCCAAACGGCAAACGGCACAAACGTGATTGTAAAAAGCATTTTGCAATCATCCGTCCCTTATAGTAATTATCGGTGCCATTATGCCTTTCTTAACAGGCAAAGCCTATTTTGCGCAAAGCATATTTTATTCGCCCGCTTTTACGGCAAAGCTGATATCCACCACCGGCCCATACGGGCTAATCACAAGGCCGCTGATATCTGCGGAATATAAAAAGGTATCGGTTTCGTAAAAAAGCGGCACAAGCGGCGCTTGGCTTAAAAGATATTTTTCGGCCTGCACAAATAAATCGGCTCTTATGCGTGCATCGCGCGTTTGCTCAATTTCGCGCAGCATTTCATCGTATGGCGGGTTTGAAAATCGGGGTGCATTATCCGCCTTGCCCGTTTTAAAGCGTGCCAAAAGGGAATAGACGTCGTTTTCCGATTGTTCCAGCGGCAGCAACGCAATATCATAATTGCCGCTTGCAACAGCGGCCAAAAGCGCGTCATTGGACAGGGCCTTTACAGAAAAAAACACCGATAAATCCTTTTGCCATTGCTGCGAGATATCCGCAAAAATTTCAGCATAATCGCCGCTGTCGGGCACAAGCACCGTAAGCCCCGATACCTTGCTGATGCCAAGCTGTGAAAGGCG
>JAGPHI010000249.1 GCA_018055565.1 Oscillospiraceae bacterium
ATGCTGCAAAGCGCAATGGGCTTTGAGGGCTATGCGGTAAAAAGCGCAGAGGATTTGGTAAGCGGAAACCCACTCAGCGCCGAACACCCGCCCAAAAGCATGCCTGTTTACAAAAACACCATTTCGTATATAGAACAAAGCGCCGATCGCCCCGCCAAAAAAAGCGCCGCACAGCTGGAAAAAGAAGTAACGGACATTGCGGCACTGCTGGGCATCAAAGAGTATACGATTACGCATCAAGCCGACAATGCGGGCATTGAAAGCGAGGCGGCGCTGCAAGCCGCGCTTGCAAAAAACGCTGCAAAAGGCTTTCCCCTTGATATCGCCATTTTTGGCACAAACGAGTGCACGCTGGAAAGCGCGGATTATAGCATCCGCCATTCCTCGCTGGACAGCGCCGTTACAGTGCAGCTGAAAGCGCCGCACAGCCTGCCTAGCGGTATGGATTTTACGCCGTATGCGCCGCCAGAAAGCCTTTTGCAATGCGCCGAGTATCTAGCAAAGGCCTACGCGCACATCTTGCCAAAAAACGCTGTCCCCTGCGCTGAGGGCGGCGCGTATCAGATGACCGAGCCACCAAGCCGCGCATTTGCGCTGCTTTTTTATGCAAACGGCGGCGAGGAGGCATGGCGCAATTACTGTTTTCGCACTATCCGCTTTGTGCCAAACGAAAGCGGCGCGCTTGCGTTTATCCGCTTTGATATAACGGATTTAACGCAAAAGCTGGGCGATTACCCGCTGATTAGCGCGGGCGAGGCCCTTACGCTTTTATCCGAGGGGCATTATAGTACCGATGCGCCCGCCGCATTCATGGGCGCCGCCAGCGTGCAAAAAGTGGAGCTTGTGTATCGCGCCGACACGCGCGACGAAGTATTGCTGCCGTATTATCGCTTTTATTGCGCCCTGCCACAAGAGCATCCCGTGGCACAATTTAGCCAAAGCAAGGGGCTTACCCTGCTGGGCACATATTATGTGCCTGCCGTAGAGCCGCAATATCTTACCGCCTTGCCCGTTAATAACGGCAGCGTTAATTAAACGCAATCTCTTCAATTTTGCCTATTTCTTCGGCCGTAAACGGTGCACCGTTTGCGGCCTTTGCATTGATTTGAATTTGCTGCGCCGAAGAAGCGCCCACCAGCACGCTGCATGCGCCGCGCCAAAGCACCCATTCCAGAGCCATCTGCGCAAGGCTTGTGCCGCGCGCAGCGGCAAGCGCGTTTAGGGCATGAATCTGCGACAGCCGTTTCTGCGTAAGCGCCGATTCCTTTAAAAATACGCCGCTTTTTTTGATGCGGCTGTTTTCGGGCACGCCGTGCAGGTATTTATCCGTTAAAAGGCCTTGTGCCAGCGGGCTAAACGCGATAATGCCCACGCCCGCCTCTTCTGCCGCGTTTAAAAGGCCGTTTTGCTCAATTGTACGGTCCAATATCGAATATCTGCTTTGGTTGATGATAAACGGGCAATGCAGCTCGCGCAAAATGGCAGCAGCACGCAAGGTTTGCTCGCCATTATAATTGGAGATGCCCGCATACAGCGCCTTGCCGCTTTGCACGGCTGTGGCCAGCGCACCCATCGTTTCTTCCAGTGGGGTTTCAGGGTCAAACCGATGCGAATAAAAAATATCGAAGTAGTCAAGCCCCGTGCGCTTTAAGCTTTGGTCAAGGCTTGCAAGCACGCTTTTGCGGCTCCCCCACTCGCCATAGGGGCCATCCCACATTTTATATCCCGCTTTGCTGGATAAAACCAGCTCGTCGCGATATACTGCAAAATCTTTTTGATAAATTGCACCAAAATTTTCTTCGGCCGAGCCGGGCACAGGCCCGTAATTATTGGCCATATCAAAATGCGTGATGCCGCAATCAAACGCTTCGCGCAGCATGCCGCGCATGTTTTCGGCTGTGTCTACCGAGCCAAAATTGTGCCAAAGCCCCAGCGAAACACGCGGCAGCTTTAGCCCGCTTTTGCCGCAGCGCGCATAGGACATTGCATTGTATCTTTCCTCGTTTGCGATAAACATTTTTACTCCTCCGTTATATTGTTCGTTTTATAATCAGCCGCGATTATTTTTCGTTTTTGCCTCTGCCAAGCAGCAGATAAAACACCCAAGCAAAATTGACAAACGCACACAAAAGCACCCATGTGCGATAGTGCAAATGCCGCACATTGCCGTTTTGCATCAAGAGCGCAAGCGCCAAAACGCGCCCTGGGATATCCACAAGGGCGATCAGAATAATGATGCTAATCATGGTAAACCTGTCCTTTTTCTAAATTTGTATTTGCCACAAATACAGATACTTCTATTTTATAGCGAAAGTGCTGCAAGGTAAAGCATTTTGTGAAATTTTGCACAAAGCGGCGCTAATTTTACACCCGATTTTCTATTTGACAAGCGCGTGATATGCTTTATAATGAGTATAACACTTTATTTTAGTAAAGTGAATACACAGCATACTATGGGGTACGAAAGGCGCAGCAAATTGCTTGCGCCTTTGCAAAAAGAAAGGGGATTTATAATGGCAAGAGTATACAACTTTAGCGCGGGCCCGTCGATGCTGCCCGTGTCGGTGCTGGAAAAGGCACAAAGCGAGCTGCTGGAATACGAAAAAAGCGGGCAATCCGTAATGGAAATGAGCCATCGAAGTAGTGTGTACGATGCCATTATCAAAGATACCGAGGCTGCTTTGCGCCGTGTGCTATCCATTCCCGATAATTACCGAGTGGGCTTTTTTGGGGGCGGCGCGTCGATGCAATTTGACATGGTGCCGCTGAATTTGATGACAACCGGCGAAGCCGATTACATTGTTACAGGCCAATTTAGCAAAAAAGCGGCCAGCGAAGCCAAAAAATTTGGCACCGTGCATGTAATTGCCTCAAGCGCCGATGATAATTTTACGCGCAT
>JAGPHI010000250.1 GCA_018055565.1 Oscillospiraceae bacterium
GGTTTTGCCCGAAGCGGACGGCCCTGTCAGCATCACAATGCGTGCGCCGCTGGCCAGCACTTCGCGCGCGGCGGCCTCGATGCGGCTTTCGTATTCAATTTCGCAATGGCACGCAAAGCTAACCTCGCTTTCAGCGGCGGTGTTGATTAAACTGATTTCAACCAAGCGTTTCGGAATCCAAATGGCGGGCATAAAATTCGTCAACTCCTTTTTTGCGTTCTAAAATCGTATCAAATCCGCTTAAATACTCGTGCGGATATTTATAATTGAAAATGCGTTCAATGCGCCCTGCGGGTGCTACCAGCTTGGTAGAGCCGCCCGCCCCTGCCGACAAAATTGTGTGCACTTCTTCCATGATAAAAATATTATAAAGCCCCTCGTAGCCGGGCTTTGTAAAACCAGTGTTTTCTAAATTTTGCAGCGTGTTTTTTTGCCGATAAAGATAATAGGGCATATAGCCGTGCGCGGGCATGCACGAAAGCGAATCAATCATCTGCGAAACATCGGCGTAATCCTCGGCGCGTTTTTCCACCACAAGGTTGGACGCGCGCTTTAAAGTAAGCGTGTGCACGGTGATGTTTTCGGGCGAAAGCGCCAATACGCCATCTAGGCTTTGCCGAAAGCCCATTGGCGTATCGCCCGGCAGCCCTGCAATTAAATCCATATTGATATTATCATGCCCCGCTTTGCGCGCGGCATGATAACAGGTGATAATATCTTCGGCGCTATGGCGGCGGCCAATGGCAGCAAGCACTTCGTTTGAAAGCGTTTGCGGATTAATGGATATGCGTGTGGCGCCATATTCTTTTATAATTTCCAGCTTTTCCGCCGTGGTGCAATCCGGCCTGCCCGCTTCCACAGTATATTCGCGCACCGCAGCGATATTGAACGCGTCGCGCACTGTGTGCAGCAGCGCTCGCAGCTCCTCGGGGCTGATAGATGTGGGCGTGCCGCCGCCGATATACACGGTTTCGAGCACAAGGCGATTACGGCGTGCGGTATCGGCAATGGCATACAGCTCTTGGTGCAGCTTATCAAGATATGCGGGTATCAGCGCTTTCGATTGCTTTACGCTGCGCGATACAAAGCTGCAATAGCTGCAACGCGACGGGCAAAACGGAATAGAAACATAGAGCGAATACGAGCGCGGCCCGCTTTGCCGCATCACCGGCCTTTGCACGGCTGCCACGCTATGCGCCAGCGCAGATTTTTCGGCGCTTACATCAAATTGCTGTGCAAATACGTGCCGAATATCCGCATCGCTTTTGCCCTCTTTGGCAAGGTCATGCACAATGCGCACAGGGCGCACACCCGTTAAAAGCCCCCATGCGGGCTTTTTTTGCGTAAAATCGCACAAAAGACGGTACAGCACCTTTGCCACGGCAAACTCTGTATCGGCGCGCGTGTCACAGCGCACAGCGGGCACAAGCACGCCTTTGCTGCGGCCGGCGGCACGCACGGCACAAAAAAGATGGTGTTTTGTAAGGTGCACAATAACGGCTTCGCCCCTGGCGTATGCGTCGTGCGTAATGCGCGCATCGGGGAAAAACACGCGCGCTAAATGCTCGGCTTCATAGGTGGAGGCAAGGCCTTTGATTGCTATTTTCATAATGCAGCGCGCAAATACGGATTGTGCGCAAGCTCGTCTTTCATGGTGGAAAACGCGCCATGCCCCGGCAAAACGCGCAGCGCGGGCGCCGCCTCTTTGGCAAGGCGGGCAAGGCTGCGATTTAACGTATCAAAATCGCCGCCCTCAAGGTCTGTGCGCCCCACATCCCCTGCAAAAAGCGTGTCCCCCGAAAACAGCAAATCCGCACAGCAAAGGCACACGCTGCCTGGGGTGTGCCCCGGCGTAAACAGCACGTTTATCGCAATATCATCCACGATAAAGGTTTCGCCATCTGCATAAAAGCGCGCGGCGGTAATGCCAAACTGGCGTGCATCGTCCGCGTGCAGCACAAGCGCCGCGCCCGTTTGTTCCGCAAGTGCCTCGGCCGAGGCCAAATGGTCGCCATGTCCATGCGTTAAAAACACATAGGCAAGGCGCGCGTTTTCGTTTTGCAGCGCAGTGATATAGGTTTCAAGGGAGGCCGCGGGGTCAATCACCACGGCGTGCCCCGCGTTTGACACGAGCACAAAGGTATTGGTGCAATAAGGGTATGGCCCTTCAATATGCAGTAATTTCATTTTTGTTCCTGCCTTTCTTTCGCAAAGAATCCGCTTGCGCACAGATACGATAGCCCGCGGCGCTTTGCGCCGACGCGCGCGATTTCGCTTGCGCACAGATACGATAGCCCGCCGCGCTTTGCGCCGACGCGCGCATGTGCATTTGCGTGTGCGCAAAATTAAATGCGGGTAACCGAAATGATGTTTTTAATCTTTTTCATACGGGAAATAACGGTATTGAGGTGCTCGATATTATTGATGCCCACGGTAAGCGTCATCATTGCGCGTCCGTCTGAAATTTGCCGTGCGTTAATGGCATAACACGGCAAACGCATTTCATTGACAAGCCCCGATACATCGGCAAATAACCCGTCGCGGTCCAGCGCCGAAACCTCCAGCGTGGATTTAAAATTTTCGGTTACGCTGTCGGCCCAATAAGCACGCAGCCAGCGCGGCGCATCCTCGCCGGAAAGACCCGCATTGGCATTGATGCAATCTTTTTTATGAATCGACACGCCAAAGCCGCGCGTGATAAAGCCCACAATTTCATCGCCGGGCAATGGATTGCAGCATTTGGCAAATTTGACAAGGCAATTGTCGATGCCTTCCACAATAACGCCCTCGGAGGATTTGTGCTTTTTGATGGGGATATCAAAAATGTCTTGCGGCGCTGCCTCGCGCACCATTTTATTGTATTCTTCTTTAATTTTTAACAGCAAGCGCGAAAGCT
>JAGPHI010000251.1 GCA_018055565.1 Oscillospiraceae bacterium
AGCGTTTACGCCTTTCGGGCGTGCGCCCCATCAACAATATTGTGGATATCACAAACTACGTCATGCTTGAATATGGGCATCCGATGCACGCGTTTGACTACGCCTATGTAAACGGCGGGGCCATCACTGTACGCCGCGCAAAAGCGGGCGAGCACATCGTTACACTGGACGGTGTTGACCGTGCGCTGTCCGAGGATATGCTGGTTATCGCCGACGAAAAAGCCCCTGTGGCCGTGGCGGGTGTGATGGGGGGCGAATTTTCGGGCATTTACGAAACCACCGCCCGCATCGTGTTTGAAAGCGCTTGCTTTGACGGCCCGTCCGTGCGCGTTACCGCCAAAAAGCTGGGCATGCGCACCGAGGCTTCCGGCCGTTTTGAAAAAGGGCTCAACCCCGAAAACTGCTTGCCGGCTTTGCGCCGCGCGCTAGAATTGGTGCAGCAGCTTGACGCGGGCGACGTTATCGGCGGCATTTTGGATGATTATCCCGCGCCGCGCCTGCCGCGCCGCATACGCCTGCGCCCCGAAATGGTGAATAAGCTTTTGGGCACTGCGCTTACCAAAGACGACATGATTGCCATTTTATTGCCGCTGGGCTTTACAATGGATGGCGACGACGTTATTGTGCCGCCCGAGCGATACGATGTGGAGCGCGATTGTGATATTGCCGAAGAGGTGGCGCGCTTTGTTGGCTATAACAAAATCCCGTCCACTGCCGTGCGCGGCACTGCCGAGGCAAGGCTGAGCGAACGGCAAAAGTTTGGCGAGGCGCTGGTGGACGCGCTTTTGGGCTATGGCCTTTACGAGGTAGAAAGCTTTTCTTTCTATTCCCGCAAGGCGTTCGACGCAGTGAATCTGCCGGAAAACGATGCGCTGCGCAATGCGGTGGTAATCTCAAACCCGCTTGGGGAAGACACCTCCATCATGCGCACAACGGCATTGCCCAGCGTGCTGGATATCGTGGCGCGTAATTATAACGCGCGCGCCACTGAATGCGCTGTGTTTGAAAACGCCACCGAATATATCCCCGCGCAAGACAGCAACACGCTGCCCACCGAAAACGAAAAACTGATTGTGGCGGCCTATGGCGCAGAATACGACTATCTTGCCGTTAAGGGCATCGCCGAGGGGCTTTTGCAGCAAGCGGGCATTACCGAATATGAAATTGTGCGCGAGGAATCGGGCACAATGTATCATCCGGGCCGCGCCGCCGTGCTGATGGTAAACGGCGAAACAGTAGCCACAGTGGGCGAAGTGCATCCGCTAGTTTTGCAAAATTATGGCATTAAGCCGCGCGTGGTGGCAGCAGACATCAGCGTGGATGTGCTGTTCCGCCATCGTGCAAAAACCGCCGTGTATGTGCAGCTGCCAAAGCATCCTGCCATCACGCGCGATTTGGCGCTGGTTGCCGATGACGCGGTGGCGGCTGCCGATATTGCCGCGCGCATCAAAAAAGGCGCGGGCAAAGCGCTTGAAAGCCTGACCCTGTTTGATATTTACACGGGCGATAAGCTGGGCGCGGGCAAAAAAAGCCTTGCCTACAGCCTTGTGCTGCGCGCCCCCGACAGAACACTTACCGATGAAGAAGCACAGGCAGCTGTAGATAAAGTGCTGAAAAGCCTTGCCGAAATTGACGTGGTGTTGCGCAGCTAAAAAGCGAAAAGCTGCGTTTATCGCGATGCACTTTGCTTTAGCAAGCATGCCTTTTGCCCACGGCAAAGCGGCATGCATATGCAATCAAATAGCAAAACAGCAAAATGGCCAAACTATAGAAAATAGAGAAAATAGCGATAATAGCGAAAATAACAAAATAGCGCCCCGCAAAACCACGGTTTTGCGGGGCGCATCATTTTATCGCTTTTGTATTCTTTAATGGGTAGTTTATCATTCAGCGGGTAGTTCATCATTCTGTGGGATATTCATGGAATTTATCCATTAGTCGTACATCATTTTTTTGGCTGCCTTATAGATATCTCCGCAGCCAAGCGTAAGCACCAAATCGCCAGGCTGTGCGTTTTTCATCACATACGCGCACACTTCGTCAAAGGTGTTATACCACACGCTATCGGGTATTTTGGCGGCCAAATCCTTTGTGTAAATATTAAAATTGTCGTTGGTTTCGCGGCTGCCCATAATCTCTGTCATTACCACCTTATCGGCAATGGCCAATGCGCTGGCAAAATCGTCTAAAAGCAGCTTTGTGCGGCTATAGGTAAACGGCTGAAATACCGCCCAAACACGTGCAAAATCCATCTCTTTTGCGGTGTTCAGCGTGGCCGCAAGCTCTGCGGGATGATGGGCATAATCGTCGGCAATCGTGATGCCGTTTCGCTCGCCCAATATTTCAAAGCGCCGCCCCGCGCCTTTAAACTCGCCAATCGCGCTTGCGCACTCGCGCGGCACACAGCCCGCTTCTCGCGCTGCGGCATAGGCGGCAAGCGCATTATACACATTGTGCCGCCCAGGCGCTGCAAGGCTAATATGTTCTACAATATGGCCGTTTTCTGCCACATCAAAGCCAAAAAAGGCAGGGCGTTCCTCCACAACGTTGATTGCGCGGTAATCTGCACCCTCGTTTTGCCCAAAGGTAACGACGTATCGGTCAATACCAGCCAGCACCTGCATGGTGTTGGCATCGTCGGCATTTGCCACAATGGTGTGCGTGGTCAAAAGTGCAAATTTGCGAAACGACGCTTTCAAATTATCCATCGTTTTGAAAAAATCCAAATGGTCGGCGTCGATGTTTAAAATCACCGCAATGTGCGGCACTAAATGTAAAAACGTGTTTGAAAATTCGCACGCTTCCACCACGATTTCGCGCCCGGCACCATAGCGCCCATACCCGTCAATCAGCGGTAAGCGCCCGCCAATGATGGCAGCGGGGTCTTTGCCTGCGC
>JAGPHI010000252.1 GCA_018055565.1 Oscillospiraceae bacterium
TTCCAATAGTGACGGCTCTTTATGTAATTGCCTACACACTTTGGAACTGGATTTTTGTAACGAATGAATTTAGCGATTCTGTTGCCCTCATGCATGTTGGTTTCTTAGGTGCACCATATCCGATAAGCGATATCGAAATTATCATTTAATAAAGGAGGTTTATATGGGATTCTTTTTTCAAGGTTACACGTTTATTTCAGTAGTTGCCTTTGTTCTACTTGTTGCTGCTTTAGTGTTATTAAATGAACTTACAAGAAGAAACAAGATTTTTGCAATATTGCTATATTGCATATTTCCCATCATTTTAGTTGCATTAATCGCAATGAACGTGGTTGGCAGCCCTTCAAGTAAAACTTGGTTTGGCGTTGTAAAAACCTATTCGGCTTTAATTGGCGTTATCGGTTTTATGCTTATAAGATATACAAAGCTAGGCAACAAAAAATTTGCATGGTATTTCCCCGTAGCAATACTTGCTATTAATATTGTTGAAGCCATTGCAAGAGATATTGAAGTTTATAAAACCTATAAAACCCTTACTGTTGATGCCGCAGGCGTAACTCTTTTAGGCGGCCCTTGGAATATACTAAATGCATTGGCAGGTTTGTTTTTGCTATGCACTTTAACCGGCTGGATGGGTATAAAAGTTGCAAACACAAAATCTAAAGATATGATATGGGCTGACCAATTATGGTTTTGGATTTTGGCATATGATTTATGGAATATTGCCTATTGCTATAACTGTATTTCCACACGCGCCATGTATGCCGGCGTGGCTTTAATCGTATCTTGCTCTATATCGGAAATATTTTTCAAAACCGGTGCATGGCTTCAGCACAGAGCGCAAACGCTTGCATTGTTCGGCATGTTTTCATTGGCTGTTGACTATCAGTCAAGCAGCGCATTTGGTATAACAAGCACATATAACCCCACCGCTTGGACAATCGTAAGTGCAATTGCACTCATTGTCAACATGTCGGTATTCGGTTATGAAATTTACAGAATAATCAAGCTAAAGCGCAATCCTTTAAAACAGGAAATGTATACCGAGCTTGCCAGCTATAAAAACAATTTAGAGCAAAACCAATTACTATCGTTAAACTATAAATAGGCCTGCGCAGTGAATTTGCAGTGGCCCTAAAAATTTAGACAAATATTTTGATGCACCAGCCGAAAGGGCTTGCCATCTGCAAATTGCAGGCGGCAAGCCCTTTCCCTTTTCTGATTACTGACCTACAATGAAAGTGATTCCGTTTGTGCTATCGCACTGCGGTTAATAAATTGCCCGCTTAATCATTTCTATCAGCACGTCCGGTGTTTGCGCGCCACTCATCAGCATAGAAAGCAAGCTTTGAAACACAAAGTCCACAAAGGCCTCTTGCGTAAAGGCGGGCGAAAACGCAGTTTCGCGCACGCGCTTATCTGCCTGCACAGCCGCCAAAAGCTCGCGGCGCATATAGGCAAAATAGCTTTGCATCTTTTCTTTCGCTTTGCCGCGCCCCTCGCGGGCAAGCGTGATGGAATGCGAAGAAAAAAAGTTTGGATATCGGCCTGCGCCCGCGCGCACGCGCGCAAACAGCCATGCGACGCGCGCGACAAAGCCATCCGGCGGCGCATCCTCGCGCGTGGTATCAAAAATTTCCTGCCACACCGCTTGGATGGCGGCGGCCAATAAATCGGCTTTAGAGGGAAAATAATTATACACCGAGCCCACCGCCACGCCGCAGCGTGCGGCCACCGAACGCATATTGACAGCGTCTAGCCCCTTTTCCGCCACTAAATCTGTGCAGGCAGCCAAAATGGCCTCGCGGGAAGTTATGCTTGTATTGATATCCGCCACCGCCTTTCCAACATTGAACCGTATTACACAATTACAAAAGCCATATTGCGCATGCATGCCGCGCGTTAATACGCATATACTTTTTTATATTTCACCAAATAGCCGATGGACACAAACAGCGTCAGCAGCTCGGCTATGGGCACTGAAAGCCAAACACCGTTAATGCCTAGCAGCTGCGGCAAAAGCAGCACGGCCGCCACCAAAAACACAAACGTGCGCAAAAACGAGATAATGGCCGACACCTTGCCGTTAGACAGCGCCGTAAACATGCCGCTTGAAAAAATATTGATGCCGATAAACAGATACGACAGCGAAAAAAGCCCAAAGCCGTTTATGGCGATATCGTACACATTGGTGCCCACCTTTGCAAAAATGCCCACAATGGGCGCCGAAAGGCAAAGCGCCGCAAGATACAATACCACCGAGCTGATGCTTAAAAACACAATACTGATGGAGAAAATGCGCCGCAATTGCTTGGTGTTGCCGCTGCCATGATTATAACTGATTACAGGCGCAACGCCCGAAGAATAGCCTAAATACAGCGCCGTCAACAAAAACTGTGCATACAGCACCACCGTGATGGCGGCCACGCCGTCCTCGCCAAGATGGCGCATCATAATTATATTAAATAAATACGTGGTAATGGCGGTGGAAATATTGGTCACCATCTCGGATGCCCCGTTGGTGCAGCTGTGCAACACGGTTTCGCTGCTCCAGCGCGGGCGCACAAAATACAAGCTGCCCTTGCGAAACACCGCAAAATAAAACAGGCCAAACAGCGCCGGTATCGAAAAGCCAATGCCCGTTGCAAGGGCCGCGCCCGCAATGCCCATTTGCATTGGCACGATAAATACATAATCCAAAACCATATTGGCGCAGCCGCCAATTACGATCACCGCAAGGCCCAAATGCGGTTTGCCCGCCGTGACAAAAAAGAATTGAAACAGCATTTGCAAAATGGCCATTGGCGTGAACAAAAGCAAAAGCATGGCATATTGATAACAATAGCTAAAAATCGCATCGTTTGCGCCAAGCGCACGCACCAGCGG
>JAGPHI010000253.1 GCA_018055565.1 Oscillospiraceae bacterium
TACAATTAGAATCATTCATAAAAAATTGCATACGCACATTTTAAAACGATGCAAAATGTTGAAAGTAGGTGTTTCTACGAGTGGAAAACAAAATCATCATTTCCGGCTTTGCCGATGAAATCAGCGTACGCTTTTCGCGCCAGCTTAAGGTGGTAAAGCAGCTGGGCATGCAATATCTGTGCTTGCGCACCATTAATGGCAAGTCCATCGCCGCATACACCCCAAAAGAAGCAGAAAAAAAGCTGCTACGCCCGCTTAACGAGGCAGGCATACGCGTGTCCAGCCTCGGCAGCCCCATCGGCAAAGTGCCAATTGACGACGAAGAGGCTTTTCAAAAACAGCTTGTGCAGCTAGAAAATTTGTGCGGCGTATGCAAAGTGCTGCAATGCCGCTATATCCGCATTTTTAGCTTTTTTATGCCGAAAGACGAAAACCCCGAAGATTACAAAGACGCTGTGCTGCAAAAATTGCGCCAATTTGTGGCAATCGCCCAGCGGCACGATATTGTGCTTTTGCACGAAAACGAAAAAGACATCTTTGGCGATACCGCCGCGCGCTGCCGCTTTTTGTTCGACGCGCTGGAATCGCCTTATCTGCAAGGCGCGTTTGACGCTGCCAATTTTGTGCAATGCAAAGAAAACCCGCTTGAGGCCTTTGCGCTTTTAAAAGACAAAATTGCGTATATCCACATTAAAGATGCCGTGTACACCGACAATGAAAACGTGCTTTGCGGCACGGGCGACGGGCAGATACCCGAAGTGCTTCGGCAGGCTATGGCAAACGGGTATAGCGGGTTTTTAACCTTAGAGCCGCATTTGGTTTTATTTAACGCGTTAAAAAATTTAGAAACAGGCGATGTAAAAAAGCTGTTTGTAAAGCAAAAAGCCAAAAACGGTGCCGACGGCTACCGTATGCAATATGAAGCGCTTTGCGACATTTTGCGCGCACAGGATATTGCGTTTCTATAACACTTTTAAATACGATATATTACATTAAATATAAAAAATAAAAAAGGACGGTACTTATTATGGACAAAATCAGGCTGGGCATTATCGGCGTTGGCACACAAGGCGGCGCATACGCAGGATTTTTAACGGGCAAAGGCGGTTTCCCTGGCATGCCCGCCCCCGCAGGCCCCGAGCATGTAGTGCTTGGCGCGCTTTGCGATACCGACCCAAAGGTAAAGGCGATGTGCGCCGAACAATATCCCGAAACCCCGTTTTTCGACGACTATAAAGCCGTTATTGCCTCCGGCATGGTGGATGCCATTGTTACTACCGTGCCGCATTATCTGCATCCCGAAATGGCCATTTACGCCATCGAGCACGGCATGAACGTATTGGTGGAAAAGCCTGCGGGCGTTTACGCCAAAGCCGTGCGCGAAATGAACGAATGCGCCGCAAAGCACCCCGAGGTAACCTTTGGCATTATGTTTAACCAGCGCACCAATAAGCTGTATCAGCGCTTGCGCGCATTGGTAGCCAGTGGCGAGCTGGGCGAAATCCGCCGTGCAAACTGGATTATCAATTCGTGGTGGCGGCCCGACAGCTATTACCGCCAAAGCGCATGGCGCGCCACATGGGGCGGCGAAGGCGGCGGCGTGCTTGTAAATCAAGCGCCCCATCAGCTGGATTTGTTTCAGTGGATTTGCGGCGTTCCCAATAAAGTGTACGGCAAAATTGTGTATGGCGCGCATCGTGACATTATTGTGGATAACGACGTTACCGCCGTATTGCAATATCCAAACGGTGCCACAGGCACGTTTATCACCTGCACGCATGACCCCATCGGCACCGACCGATTGGAAATTGACCTTGACAAGGGCAAAATTGTGGTAGAAAACAGCAAAACGGCTACAGTGTATCGCCTAAAAAAATCCGAAGACGAAATGAACAGCAGCATGTCGATGATGGATGTGGCAATGCTGATGCGCTCTAACAGCGGTTTAAGCTCCCTTATGGACGTGGAAACCTTTGAAAACGAGGACGGCTGGGGCTTACAGCATATCACCGTTATGGAAAATTTTGCCCAGCACATTTTAACTGGCGCGCCGCTTTTGGCCCCAGGCTCCGACGGCATCCACGGCGTAAATTTGGCCAATGCAATTTTGCTTTCGTCTTGGCTTGGCAAGGAAGTGGATTTGCCCGTAGACGAGGAACTGTATGTGCAAGAGCTAAACCGCCACATTGCCGAAGAAGGCAAATTTCCTGTTAGAGAATAATGCGTATATAGCGAAAGGTAGAGAAACACAATGAAACGAGTGGCTGTTATAGGGCTTGGCGATATCGCGCAGATTCATATTCCAATTTTGCAAAAAATGCCGAATATCGAGCTTTGCGCCGTGTGCGACACAAAGGCCTCCAAACGCGCATTGTTTGACGGGCTTGCGTTTTTCACAGATGTAAACCGCATTTTATATGAAGTGAAGCCCGATGCGGTGCACTTGTGCCTGCCGCATTACTTACATTATCCGATGGCCGCGGCTGCGGCCAAAGCCGGCGTGCATGTGTTTTGCGAAAAACCGCTTGCGCTGGACGCTGCCGAGGCGGCCAAATTTGCCGCGCTGGAGGACGAATATCCCGCGCTGCGCTTTGGCCTTTGCCTGCAAAACCGATACAACAAAAGCACCGAAAAGCTTTTGGAAATCATCAAAAGCGGCCGCGATGGCGCGGTGACGGGCGTGAAAGGCATTGTGGCGTGGAACAGGCCAAAGGAATATTACAAGGCATCGCCCTGGCGCGCCCTGATGAAAAAGGCTGGCGGCGGCGTAATGATTAATCAAAGCATTCACACGCTCGACATCATGCAGCTTTTTGGCGGCAAAATGCTTACGCTGCGCGGCAATATCGGCAATTTAACCGATTACGGCATCGAGGTGGAGGACA
>JAGPHI010000019.1 GCA_018055565.1 Oscillospiraceae bacterium
CCCCACAACGGGCGAAACCTTTGAAAACGGCATTTTGTACTATAAAGACAAAAGTGATAAATTTGCCGAAAATTTGGCGCAAAAATTTAACAGTGTTGTGATGGAATACAATCCGGATGGCACTGAAAAGGGCTTAAAGCAGCTGTTCGCTTTTGGTGGCGACGGCACAGCCACGGCGGGCAATCTTACACTCAATGCCACGTGGGAATCCAATGCAGATTACATTTTTGCCGATGTACATAAGCCGGGCGAGGGCGCAAACGATGTCAGCTTTGCCGCACGCGCCATTGCCAGCTTCAACGAAAAATTGGATTTTGGCGATTTTAAGGGCACGTTTTCCGATTACATCACCTTTTACACCGATGCGCAGCTGGGCAACCAGGTGCAGCATTCGCAAAGCCGTTTAGAGGCCTGCGCTGCGATTTCGGATAAAATCCTCAGCAATATCAGCGAGGTTTCGGGCGTTTCTATGGAAGAAGAAGGCGTTGACATGGTGCAATACACAAAGGCCTATAACGCGATGGGCCGCGTGATGACTGCGCTGGACGAAGCGCTGGATACACTGATTAACAAAGTGGGGCTTGTGGGCCGCTAATGCTTTAGCGCGATGATGCCTAGCGGCAAATGCCGTGGCACCGCGGTTTACAGCGGCATGCTGCTACACATTTGCCCGTAAGAAAGGAATGACAGCAAGATGCGTATAACACATAGCATGATGACGCGCAACTATATGTCGAGCGTGAATAAAAACCTAAAAAATCTGACAAACTCGAACGATCGTTTATCAAGCCAGCGCGCGTTTAATAAGGCATCGGAGGATGTTTCGGGCGCTGCGCGCGCCTTGCGCGTGCGCCGTTTGCTGCGCGAGAACGAGCAGGCGGTTACCACCATTAAGGATTTATCTGCCACCTATGAGGCGGCGGAGGACAGCTTGATGGCCATTAACAATATCGTGGGCACCATCACCGAGGATTTGGTGCGCGGCATGAGCGGCACAATGGATGTGCAAGACCGCGAAAAGCTTGCGCGCGAAGTGGAAAACCTGCAAGAGCATGTGCTGCAAACCATGAATGCAAAATTTAGCGACAAATTTTTGTTTGGCGCTTCCGGCAATGCGGACGGCTCGGCCCCCTTTACCGTGGGCGCAGACGGCGCATTAAGCTATAACGGGCAGGCGGTAGACGCGATGGGCGCAGATGCAAGCGGCAAGCCGCTTGTTGCACCGGGCGGCGCACCCATTGCATTTAATAAACCCAATTATGTGGATATCGGGCTGGGCTTCGAGCTTACAGGCACAGGCATGGATGCATCGGCAGATCCGCGCACGGCCGTGGTGAATAATTTTTCGGGCGTGGAAGCATTTGGCTTTGGCGTAGATGCAGACGGTAACCCCAAAAACGTTTACAGCCTGCTTGGCAAGGTGGCCGCCGATTTGCGCGTGGGCAACAGCAGCACATTAAGCACGGATTTGGACGCAGTGAAAGCAATGCACAGCGCGCTTTTAACGCAAGTAACCGATATGGGTAACCGTTCGGACTTTATCGAGCAAACGTCCGCACGCTTGGAAAACGATATCCTCAATCTGCAAGAGGTGCAAAATCGCGTTGAAGCAGTGCCTTTAGAGCAGGAAATGATGTATAACAAGGATTTTGAAATGTCGTGGATGGTTACGCTGCAGCTTGGCAGCAAGATTTTACCCCCGTCGATATTCAACTTTTTACAATAATTTTTCGTGATTATTTTGGCTTGGAGGTGTAGGAAATGCTGCTACTGGAATACACAACAACCCCAATACGATACGAAATGCAAACGCAGCCGGCGCGCTTGGAATATACGCAGCCGCTGCCTACGCACACGGTCACAAAAACCGGCGGCGAGCTAACGCAGTCCACCACGCCCACAAGGCTGCGCCTAGACAGCTACGAGCGCCGCGCGGGCATGGGGCTGCGCGGGGTGAACGCGCAAACGCAATATATGAAGCAAACGGGCCGCGCTGCCGCCATGCAAGCTACCCGCCAATATGCCGAAAAGGGCAATGCACTGCGCAACATTCAAGACGGGGCTAACATCCCCGATGTGGTTTTTAACAATTACATGCAAAATCAATCGGGCTCGCTTGCGTTGCAGCCCCTTGCGCCTGTGGATATCTCGTGGGAGATGGGCGAAATCCGCCAGCAATATGAAGCGGCGCGCGTGGCGTTTGATTGGAAAACCAGCCGCCCCGAAACACGCTTTGTTCCGGGCAAAATTACGGCCAATATTACGCAATATCCCGATATCCAGTTTAAATATCTTGGCGGGCCGCTGTATGTGCCCGCAAGCGCAGACCCCAATTACAATAAAGCCATTTAAACGCGCGATATGGCGGCGGCGCGCTGCGTGCACATTGCGTGCGCTTTGTGGCCGCAGGGCTGCCAAACCCCATTAAAAGCATTGCAAAGCGCTTTGCTGCAAGTAGGAAGGAACGTGTAAGATGCGAATCAACACAAGAGATTTTGGCGAAATGGAAATTAGCAAAGAAGGCTTGGTGGAGTTTGTTGCGCCGATTTTGGGCTTCGAGCAATGCCGCCAGTTTGTGCTTTTATATGATGACGAGCTAGGCGAAATGTTTACATGGCTGCAAAGCACAGAGGATAGCGACGTGTGCTTCATTTTGGTAGACCCCGCCATGATTGACCCTGCTTACGCCCCCGCGCTGCCAAAGGATGCATGCAAAATGCTGGGGTTTGGCAAAAACGCGAAGCCGCTGTTTTTATCCATTACCGTCATCACCGATAATTTTGCGGATGCAACCGTAAATTTAAAAAGCCCCATTGTGATTAACGCGGATAACAACACCGCCATGCAAGTAGTGCTCGAGGACGAATATCCCGTGCGCGCATTGCTTTTGCCCGAAAACGCAGAGGCTTGAAATTTTAGTAAAGGGTGGTCATGAATATGCTGATACTCAGCCGTAAATGCGGGCAGGTGCTGCACATCGGCGACGATATCCACATCACCATCGCCGAAATTCAGGGCGATAAGGTGAAAATTGGTATCGACGCACCGCGCGAAATGAATATTGCCCGCGACGAGCTTTTGCAGGTGGTCAGCGCCAATATTGCTGCTGTGCACAAGGTGCAAAACGCCAGTGTAAAAAGCCTTGCTGCACAGCTTTCAAAAGCGAAAGGGCAGGCAAAACCGTAAAAAAACGTGCCCGGTTGCCCGAGCACGTTTTTGCTTTATCATTCTTTATCTATTTCCCGTTGCCGTCTGGCAAAATATCCGGCTAAGATTTCTTGGTTTTCGGGCGTAGAGGAAAGCACGCGGCACAGCAAAATTGCCGAGTTGCGCATAACCAAAACGCGCTCTGTTACCTGCACCAGCATGTCGTCCAATAAAAGGCTCATCCCCTCGGCAGAAAGCGCCAAGTGCGCGTTTTCGTCCACAAATTCCATCGTGCATATTTTTAAAACATCGGGCGAAATATAGCGCACAAAGCCTGAAAGCTTGTCGCCTTTTGCAATGCTGAAATGCGGCGGCTTTACAAGATAAATATCAGCCGACAGGTTCGCATTGCAATCAAAAATGCGATGCGCCTCGCACAGCGCAGGCCCCTGAATGCCCACCACCTGTAAAAGACGGCGCGAGGAAAGATACACCTGCCCAACAAAGCGTTCTATTTCGCGCTCGCCAAGCGTGCGTGAAATCTGCACCGTTTCACCAATGCGTATCAGCGGCACAAAATCGCCGGTAAAGTTTACGGTGCCCTCTTTATCCTGCGACAAAAAGGCTTGTCCGTATTCTAAAAAATGTCCGTTTGCGGTTTTTAATATCGCAGAAAAATAAATAGGGTTCATAAATGCCCACCCCTCAGAAAGGAAAGATTAAATTGAACGACAAACAACGCGTATTAAAACTGCTGCAAAAAAAGCACGAGCTGTTTTTACAGTATGAAAAAGAAACAATAGCGCTTGGCGCCGCCGACATAGATTCTATGGATGATTATATCACAAATCGCGGTACGATAGCAAACGATATTGACGCAATTAGCGCCGAACTTGCCAATATTTTTGCAAATTCCGCCGATAAAAGCATGGAAGAAGCGGCGCATTGTAAATGCAATGATAGTAAGGTGTCGCAAGACAATCGCGCCATGTTCGAGGCGGGAAAAGCCATTTTTGCCGATTTAAGCCGCATCGAAGAGGCCGAAAAAGCCATCAACGAAAGCATGCATCTCACGCGCGAAAAGCTGCGCGAGCGCATTTCGGAAACAAAAAACACACCCAAAATTGCAAAATATCTGAAAAATCTTGCCGCTGGGCGCGAGGAAAGCATTTTGCTGGATGCGGATAAAAAAGCATAAGCATAAATGGTTTGCCGCGCTGTAGGCTGCGGCCTTTTGTGCAAATGGCAAACTGCCGCGCAAAGGCTTTTGCGCCAGCAAAAAACAAGCTTTTTGCCAAAAGCACTTAATTTTTAAAATTTGTGCCGATAATTATAATAGAGATAGCAAAAGATGTGCAAATACCGTTTGAAGGGAGAACAATGCAATGGCAATTAATTCTTTAACGCCTGCAAGCAAGGGCCTGTCCGGCATGGTTTCGGGCATGGACACGCAAAGCATGGTGGAGCAAATGCTCAAAGGCACCCAAGCAAAAATTGATATGAAAACGCAGCAAAAAGCCGTGCTTGCGATGAAGCAGGGCATGTACCGCGATGTTGCGGCACAGCTGAAAGCGTTTCAAAATACCTTCTTTAGCTTTACAAAGCCGGATACAAACCTTTTATCAAACGGCTTTTTTAAAACAATGAATGCCGTTACCGATTCAAAATTTTATAAAGCGCAGGCTTCCGGTGATGCCAATGTGGGCAAGATGACCATTAATAACATCAAGCAAATGGCCACCAATCACAAGGAAGTAGCCAAAACTGCTGCCACAGGGCCGCTTGCCGGCAAGGTGAACACAAAAGCCGTCGAGGATATGATGAAGGATCTCACCAATCCCGACAATACGCTCAATATCACCATCGGGGCCGACACCGTTAAAGTAAAAGTTGTTGAGCTTGCGGGCAAATCCACAAACGAAATCACCACAATATTAAACGATGCGCTGAAAAACGGCGATGGCACCACAAAGGGCACCGTGGAGTTTTTAAACGGCAAGGTGCAGATTTTTGCTACCGACAGCACGGCGGCTGTGGGCGTGTCTGGCTCGGCTTCGGCTTTAAAAATGGCAAACAACATTACAAAAGCAGACGGCGCTGCAAGCTTTAATTTTAATTCAAAAGCGGCGCTGCCCAAAATTGAAGTCAATTTGGACGGCATCAGCAAAAGCATTACGTTTTCCCCCTTTGTAGAGCAAAGCGCAGGCGTGTATCGCACGGCCAATGCCGACGAAATTGCCGCGCAGCTGAACGAGGGCGTAAAGGCCGCATTTGGTAACGGACTAAAAGTGGCCGCAAACGGCGATAAAATTGAATTTACTGCCACCAATTCCTCCAGCAAAGTTACGCTGACGGGCGAATCCAATGTGATGAGCGCCGTGGGCATTAAATCGGGCCTTTCTAACAAAATTGCGCGTGGCGCCAGCATCGGCAGCTTGAATTTTAAAACGCCGCTTTCGGGCAATATGCAAAAATTCACCATTAACGGCGTAGATTTTTCGTTTGATAACTCGCGCTCGCTGAACGCCATTATCGACGAAATTAACGAGAGCGATGCGGGCGTAAAAATTAATTACGACGCCAATACCGACCGTTTTAGCATCGAGTCCACCGTGCAAGGCAAGCTTTCCACAGACGCGCCCTTTACCATGAGCCAAAGCGAGGGCAATTTGCTTACTTCGATGTTTGGCGTGGACGCCTCCAATACTGTTTCCAGCGGTGTTTTAACGCGCGAAATGAAAACCACTGCCAATTTTAACCCCGGCACATTCAATTTTGCGGGCGGCGACGTAACCATCAGCGTGATGGGTGTGGAAAAAACGTACACCCTTGCAGCCACCACCAACGCCAAAGACCTTGTGGATGAGCTGAACGCCAAGCTTGCTGCGGACTTTAAAAGCACGGTAAACGGCGTAGAAGAGCCCACGGTGCAGTTTACTGTGGATACAGCAACAGGCAAAGTAGAAATGAACAGCAAGATGGGCGAGGGCACCGCGCAGGTTATCGGCGAGGGGCTTTCCGCGCTCGGGTATACCACAAAGGTAGACAGCAGCACAAAGCTTTCGGATTTAGGATTTGAAGATTTTACCTATACAGCGGGCGGCAACAGCTATACCGTCGACGCAAAAAACACCACGCTTGACCAGTTTATGACACAGCTTTCTGCGGCCAGCGGCGGCACAGTGGAAATGAAAACCATTGGCCAGCAGCCCTTTATCCAAATAGCGGGTGTTAGCATCCCGATGGTATTCCCCGAGCCTGCGGCTTCGAAGCTGTTTGGCGCAGAGGTAACGCCAGGCACTGGCGCGCCGATGGATCCATCCGCCGTGTTTGATTCGGCACAGCAGGTAAAAGGCCAAAACGCCATTGCCACTGTGAACGGTGTTGAAATCGAGCGTTCCTCAAACAATTTCACCGTGGATGGCGTTACCATTACGTTAATTGGCAAAACCGATGATGCCAGCGAGGTTACCGTAACACAGGACACGGAAAAAATCTTCGATACTACCAAAAAGTTTGTGGAAGAATATAATAAGTTAGTAGACAGCATCAACGAGCTTTTGGGCGCAGACACAACCTATAAGGCCTATCCGCCGCTTACAGCCGCACAAAAGGCCAATATGAGCGACAAAGAAATTGAGGCATGGGAAGAAAAGTCCAAAGGCGGGCTTTTGCGCGGCGATTCTACCTTGCAGGGCGTTTTGCAGGGGTTGCGCAGCACGCTTTATACCAAAGCAGATGGCGGCATCGCCCTGTATGACCTCGGCATATCCACCAATTATTTTGGCACGAAAGACAATCTGATGATTGCGGATGAAGCGGCATTAAAAGCCAAAATTGCAGAAAACCCCAATGCAATTCGCGATTTGTTTACCGATGCCGAAAAAGGCCTTGCCACCTTGATGAATGAGGCCATTGACAAAGCTGCCAAAGCATCCAGCGTGAACCCAGGTAGCCTTGTGGCGATGGCGGGCGCAAAGGGCATGCCCAGCAGCGACAGCACCATCGCGCGTCAGATGAAACTGATTGACGACAGCCTGAAAAACCTAAACAATAAGTACCAGTCGGAATATGACCGCTATTGGAAGCAATTCAACAGCATGGAGCAAATGATTCAAAAGATGAATTCGCAAAGCTCGTGGCTGTCGCAGCAATTTAGCGGCTGATGCGGCAAAACGTTTGAAAAAAGGAATTTTCAAGCACCTAAAAGTGGATTTGCGTGAAAATGCATTTTTCACGCCGGGTATGCACCTTGCGCGCCGCTGTGGCACGCAATCGGCGAAGCCCAACGGTGCAAAGCGCAAGAAAGGAATGTGATTTTTCATGTATAATCCATACACGCGGTACACAGAGCAATCGGTTATGACAATGACTGGCGGCGAAATGCTGGTGCGTCTGTATGACGAAACGGCAAAGCAGATGAAAGCCGGCCTTGCCCATATCGAGCGCGGCGATGTTATCGCCGCCAATACCGCGCTGACAAAGGCGCGCACAATTTTAAATTATCTCACATCAACGCTGGATTTTAAATATCCGATATCGCAAAATTTGTCTAGCCTGTATGAGTTTTTTATCAATCAAATTGTGCTTGGCAATGCGCATATGGACGCGCAGCCGATTTTGGATGTTCTGCCTATGGTGGAAGAGCTGCGCGACACCTTTGCCCAAAGCGAAAAAATTGTGCGCATGCAGCAGGGCGCCCGCAGTTCGTTTCAAGGCGGCCTTGCGGTAAACGGATAATCTGCCTTGCATGCAAGCATGGGTTTATTTTACCGATCAAGCAATAAAAAGCGGCCATGCCACAAAGCTTTGTGGCATGGCCGCTTTTGGGTTTTATAGATTGCTTTTCCCGTTTATGCATAGTTTTTTATTTTTGTGCGCGGTTTTCCCTTTTAAATGCCGCTTTTTGGATGCGCTTGTCAACTTTGTGTGCCGCTTTTTTCGTTTGCGTGCCGCTTTTGGCACAACAAAAAATGCGTCACACCGCTTTTTATATTACGCGCACACGGATAATGCCGTCCAGCGCCATCAGCTTTGCGGCGATGTCATCGGGCACTGTGCCAAGGGTGTCCAGCATGGTGTAGGCGTAATCCTTTTTCGATTTGTTTACCATGTTTTCGATGTTCAGCTTTGCTTCGCTGGTGATGCCCGTAATGCCCGATAAAATGCCAGGCACGTTTTTATGCGCCACACAAATGCGCCGCCCGCCCGCGAAAGGCAAGGACACAGCAGGGAAGTTTACGCTGTTTACGATATTGCCGTTCAAAAGATAATCGGCAATTTCATCGGCTGCCATCACGGCGCAATTGTCTTCGCTTTCGGGCGTGGATGCGCCCAAATGCGGGATGCATACAATGCCATCGGTGCAAAGCAGCTCCTCGCACGGAAAATCTGTTACATAGCAGCCAACGCGCCCGCTTTTTACGCCGTCCAAAATTGCGTCGTTTGCCACAAGCTCGCCACGTGCAAAATTTACAATGCGCACGCCGTGTTTCATTTGCGCAATGGTTTGCTTGTTGATAAAGCCTTTGGTTTCCGCTGTGGCGGGAATATGCAAAGTGATGTAATCGCAAGACGAAATAAGGTCTGCCACATTTACGCAATGCTGAACACTGCGCGATAAGCTCCATGCGGCTTCAATGGAGATATACGGGTCGTAGCCCAGCACCTCCATGCCCAAATGCGTGGCGGCGTTTGCCACCTTTACGCCGATAGCGCCAAGACCAATCACGCCAAGACGCTTGCCTGCAAGCTCCGGCCCTGCAAATTGGCCTTTGCCTTTTTCCACCAGCTTTTCCACGTCCGCTTGCCCTTTTAGCGTAGCGGCCCAGCCGATGGCGGGTGCCAAATTGCGGCTGCCAAGCACCAATGCGCCCAGCACAAGCTCTTTCACGGCATTGGCGTTGGCACCGGGCGTGTTAAACACCACAATGCCTTTTTCGCTGCATTTGTCAGTTGGGATATTATTGGTGCCCGCGCCCGCGCGCGCGATTGCCAGCAGGCTTTCGGGCAGCTCCAGCGCATGCATATCTGCGCTGCGCAGCATAATACCGGCAGGCTCTGCGTCATTGTCTATGGCAAACAGATTGTTTGAAAGGCGCTCAAGCCCTTTTGGAGAAATGCTGTTCAAGGTTTTAATGGCAAACATATCCGATACGCTCCCTTTTATTATT
>JAGPHI010000254.1 GCA_018055565.1 Oscillospiraceae bacterium
GCGCTTGCAGCACGTCAAGGCGCTCCTCGCGCTGGCTGCCGCCGATTAATTCGCCCACGCCCGGCACCAGCATATCGGCCGCCGCCACCGTTTTTCCGTCGTCATTCATGCGCATATAAAACGATTTGATGTCTTTCGGATAATCGGTAACAAAAACGGGCTTGTGGTAGATTTGCTCGGTAAGATAGCGCTCGTGCTCGGTTTGTAAATCGGTGCCCCACTCAACCTTATACTGAAATTCTGCATTATGCTGCGCCAAAATTTCCACCGCTTCGGTGTAAGAAAGGCGCGTAAAGTCGCTGTTTTTTAGGTTTTCTAGGCGCGTGAGCAGCTCTTTGTCGAAAAACTGGTTAAAAAACGCCAGCTCGTCGGGGCATTTGGCCAAAACATAGCGTATCACATATTTAATCATGGCCTCGGCATTGTCCATATAATCCGTAAGGTCGGCAAACGCCAGCTCCGGCTCTACCATCCAAAACTCTGCCGCATGGCGCGGCGTGTTAGAGTTTTCGGCGCGAAAGGTGGGGCCAAAGGTGTAGATGTTGCCAAGCGCCGTCGCCATTGCCTCGCCCTCCAGCTGGCCCGAAACGGTAAGGCTGGTGAAACGGCCAAAAAAGTCTTTTGTATAATCCACTTTGCCGTTTTCGGTGCGCGGCGGGTTTTCCATATCCAGCGTGGTTACGTGGAACATCTCGCCCGCGCCCTCGCAATCAGAGCCGGTAATCAGCGGCGTGTTCATATAAATAAACCCGTTTTCGGTAAAAAAGCTATGGATGGCATACGCCGCTGCACTGCGCACGCGAAACGCCGCAGCAAACGTATTGGTGCGCGCACGTAAATGCGGCATCGTGCGCAAATATTCAATCGTGTGGCGCTTTTTTTGCAAGGGATATTCGGGCGGGCAATCGCCCAAAAGCGCAATAGAAACCGCATTGATTTCAAAAGGCTGCTTTGCCTCTGGCGTTAAAACCACATTGCCCGTTACACAAAAGCTTGTGCCCACACCCGCTTTTGCAATTTCTTTGTAATTCTCCAGCTTTTCCGCCTCAAAAACAATCTGCAAGCTTTTGAACGAAGAGCCGTCCGAAAGCTCGATAAAGCCAATGCTTTTCGAGTCGCGCACCGTTTTGGCCCAGCCGCACACGGTAACGCATTCGCCGCTTTTTGGCGTTTCGGCGTAAAGCAGCGCAATTTCACTGCGTTTCATGTTGTTTTCTCCCATCGTAAAAATATCGTAGACTCATTATAGAATGGATTATCCCGTAAGTCAACCAATCGCGCTAGAGCAAAATGTTTTTTATCAAAAGCGAGGTGGTGCCGTCGTCATTTTTTAAAAATTCCACGGCTTCTTTGTCGCGATACACGCTCACGGGCACCTTAATTTCCACGCCGCTGCCCGAGCGCAGGCTTTGCTTTTCAAGGCGGCGCACGGCGGGCGCAGAGATGGCAACGGCCTCGGCAAAGGGCAAATCGTGCTCGGCAAGCGCCTTTTCAAAGGCCTCCTCGGCATGCGGCAAATCCTTATACAGGCGGCGGCACACCTCTTTGGCGGCCACGCCCCCCGACGCATTTTTAAATTCCTCGCACACGGCGGCGGCCACCTCCGGCTCGTCCACGCCGAGGCTGCCGTAAAACTGGCGGTTTACTTCCACGGCGGCCTCGCAGATAACCTCCAGCTTTTCTTTGTTGGATAAGCCGCTTTTGCAGCCCGCAAATTCCCGCGCAAGATATGCCGCCTTTTTGCCGTCGATATCATATTTTTTCTCCAGCACCGTGGTGGCATGTTCCCGTGAAAGCTCTACATACAGCGCTTCGTCGGGCTTGCCTGTGGCTGGCAGCATGTTTTCGCAGCGCGAAAAGCGCCCGCCCGCGTTTTCGTATAAATACAGATAGCCGGGCTTGTGATTGAGCTTCATGGCGGCAAAATGGGGCGTGCCCTCAATGCGCAATAAAAGGCATACCAAATCGCCCGCAGGGATAGAGGGGCTGTCTTTCATAATGGCAAACCATTTGTCGGCAAGGCGCTCGCAGCTTTGCAAAAACGCCGATTCTATTGTGTCTAAAATCGGCAAAATGCATGCATCGCGCTGCAAAATGCACGGGCGTGCTTCGTCGCTAACAAAGCCTTTTGCGGCAAACGCGGCCAAATATTGCTCGGTTTCATCCGTCAGCGGTAAAACATCCGTGGCGGCAAGGGGCGCGTCTGCCAGCGAATCCAGCACGTATACGGCCGCTTTTTCAATTAATATATTCAAATTTGTCAATCCTTTTCTTGCGTTCAATCGCACAATGCGCGCAGGAATCAAAGCGCAGGGGGCTTTGGGCCCATGCGCCGCCTGTGCTTTTTGTCAAGGCGCTACAGCTGCGCCAAGCTTTGCTCGATATCCGCGATAATATCCTGCACGTTTTCAAGCCCCACAGAAAAGCGAATCATGCCAGGGTTAATCCCCGCCGCCACCAGCTGCTCGTCGGTAAGCTGGCGATGCGTGGCGCTGGCCGGATGCAAAACACAGGTGCGGATATCCGCCACATGCACCTCATTAGATGCAAGCTGCAAGCCATCCATAAACTTTACTGCATTTGCTTTGCCGCCCTTAATAACAATCGAAATTACGCCGCTTGTGCCGTTTGGCAGATACTTTTGCGCGCGGGCATAGCCCTTGTCGCCAGGCAAGCCCGGATAAATCACCGTTTCAATTTCGGGGCGGCTTTGGAAATATTTTGCCACGGTAAGGCCGTTTTCGCAATATTGGCGCATGCGCACAGGCAGCGTTTCAAGGCCGATATTTAACAAAAATGCCGAATGTGCCGCCGGATACGCGCCAAAATCGCGCATCAGCTGCGTGCGCGCTTTGATAATATACGCGGCATTGCCAA
>JAGPHI010000255.1 GCA_018055565.1 Oscillospiraceae bacterium
CAGCTTTGGCATCATGCTTTTTAATTCCCCGCCGTACAGCATGCTCATCAGCACGGTTTCGGCCACATCGTCAAAATGATGCCCAAGCGCAATTTTGTTACAGCCCAGCGCCTTTGCGTGCTTGTAAAGATAGCCTCTGCGCATGCGCGCGCACAAATAGCAAGGCGAGCCATCGGCCTTATCGGCCACAAAATCAAATATATCTGTTTCAAAAAATTGCAATGGGATGCCCATTTTTTCGGCGTTTTGGGCAATTAAGGCGCGATTTTCGGGGCGATAGCCCGGATCCATACACAAAAAGGTGAGCGAGAAAGGGCGGTCGGTATATTTTTGCAGCTGCTGCATGCATTTGGCCAGCAAAAAGCTGTCTTTCCCGCCGGAAACGCACACGGCTATTTTGTCGCCCTCTTGCAAAAGCGCATAATCCTTAATGCCGCCCACAAAACGCGCCCAAATGGTTTGGCGATATTTTTTGATGATGCTGCGTTCAATTTCGATTTGTTTTTCCATTTACGCAAACGCCTTTATGCATAACATAGCAAGCACGGTGCCTTGCAAGTTTTTGCGTGTAAAACAGCCATTTTCATAAATCATATAGCTGTGCTCGCCGTCTTTTGGGATAGAAACGCTGCCGGGGTTGCAAAAATAGTAGCCGCCCCTATCTTCGGCTGCGCCCACATGCGTGTGCCCATGCATCAGCACATCGCCACTTTGCAGCGGCGGCAGCTTTTCTTCATTAAACACGTGGCCGTGCGTGGCAAAAATGGTGATGCCGTCAATAAAAATGGGCGCGTAATCGGCACTATAGGGAAATTCCAGCACAAGGCCGTCCACCTCGGCATCGCAATTGCCGCGCACGCAAATTAGCTTTTCTTTCATGCCGTTAAGCATCTGCGCCACCGTAAGGGGCGCATAGCCTTCGGGCAGCGGATTGCGCGGGCCGTGATATAATAAATCGCCCAAAAGCACGCATTTATCGGCCTTTTCGGCCTCAAACGCATCTAATAATGCGCGCGTATACTGCGCCGAGCCATGTAAATCGCTGGCAAATAACAGTTTCATGTTGCATTCTTCCTTTTTGTAAAATAGCGGGCTTAAACGCGCTGCTTGTATTCGTTTTGCCGCAAGGCACGCCGTGTAACGCATGGGCTGTTTGCCCAGCAGACCGTTTTTCCGCCTTGCAAAGGCGGAATATCACGCTTTACAGCGCTATTGCAGTATGTAAAAGCCGTTTTTCTCGGCATTTTTTACTTTGTACATTGCCTGGTCGGCAGCATCCAGCAATTCCTCCACCGTGGCCTCGCCCGCATTCACAATGGCAACGCCAATGCAGCAGCCAATGCTTACCTGCGTGGGGGTTTCGGTGTCTTCCAGCATCAGGCCCACATTGAGTGTGGCGATAATATCGCGCACAATCAGCTCGATATCCCGCAGCTTGCCTGCGTCTGTGATGCAAAACACGTATTCGTCGCCGCCCATGCGTGCAGAGCATTGCTCGTGCTCTTGCAAAATTGCGCCCACGTATTGCAGCACTTCGTCGCCGCTGGCGTGGCCGTATAAGGTGTTGTACTGCTTAAAATCGTCGATATCCAAATAGCAAAGCGCAATGGGTGCGCCGCTTTTTTCGGCTATTTCAAAGCGTTTTCGCAGCTCTTTGTCGATGCCCTTTTTGTTATAAAGGCCTGTCAGCTGGTCATGCAAAACGCGCTCCAAAAGTTCGCAGCTGCGCGCCTTTTCTTCTTCTAAATGGATTTCCATACCCTCTAACAGCAGATTGATGCCGCTTACAATCGAATTGATTTCGCGGGTTTTTGAGCTGCTCATGCGCATAGAATAATCTTGCTTCTCGCGGATTTGCGCAAATTTTTGTGCAATTTCTTCCATTGGCATTGCAATTTTGCGCGACACAAAATAGCTAATCGAAACCAAAACCACCGTGCCGAGCACCACTACACAAACGCACATCCAAAAAAATTGCGAACGTGTTTTCAGCGCCGTATCCACATCAATAGAGGTCAGCAGGGTCCAGCCCGTCGGCTGCATGCGCGCATAATAGGTTACAATCTGATTGCCTTGCGCCTTGTATTCCAAAACGCCCTCATCTGCCTGCAAATTGCCGTCGTTCCACACGCGCACAAAATCGCTGCGTTCTTGCTCTGTAAGCACATATTCGCGGATGCTTTCGTTATTATTGCCCGCCACGATAATCTGATTGTTTTGGTCAAGCAAGTACACAGTGCCGTTGTTAAACAGCTTTATGGCGCTGCGCACCTCTTCAAAGAAATCAAGGTTCAGCTCCATCACAAGAAACCCCACAAGCGCCTCATTGTCAAACAGGCTTTCCACCGCTAAAATGGAGCGCTCTTGCCGATTATCAAAATGCGACTCACTCATCGGGATAAATTGAATGTGTTTATCCGTATTTTGCAAAACCAAGCTGTACAGCTCGCCTTGAAATTCCTGCGTAACGGGATGTGTAGACACCACGCTTTTGCCGCTTGCATCCGTGATGCAAACGCCGTTTAAATATGGATTACTTTTCACGTTTTCGCGCAAAAGCCCCAGCGCAATATTTTGATTGCTGATTTCATTAATGGAAAGCGAGCCTTGCTCCCGTGTCAGCATGCGGTTTATCTCCAGCGTGCCCACAATGATGTTGGCAGTGTTAGAGCGCTCGGTTAAAAAATTGTTGATTACCTTAACTTGCATCTGCGTAATGGCGCCAAGATCGTTTTTTAAAATGGCGCGCACCTGATTGTTATAGGCCAGCATATTGGATACACCAATAATGAAAAGCGGCACAATGGAAAGCGCCACAAACAGCGCAAAAATATATGATTTGATTTTCATACCGCAGCCCCTTATTACCC
>JAGPHI010000256.1 GCA_018055565.1 Oscillospiraceae bacterium
AAAGCGGACGCGGGCCTTTGGCCTCGCGTCCGCTTTTATTGTATCACGATACTTGCAATTGCTTTGCCGCTGCTAAGCTGCGCTTTTATGTCACATGATCCGGCTGTGTTTGCTGGTATTGCCACTGCGCATATTCGTTTTCGTCCATATAATCTCCGTATTGTGTGTTGTACACACGCGTTTGTGTCAGCTCTTGCAGCTCCGCTTCGCTTAAATCTGCATGAAAACGGCCTCGCAGCATCAGTGTGTACAGCTTTTCATTGCCGTTAAATTCATTGGAATTTACTTCAATTTTGCGAATATTGGGCACATTATTTAGCAAAATATCACACACCGGCTTTGCCGCCTTTACAAAATCCGCGTCGCTCGCGTAATCGCCGTTCAGCGTGATGTACGCATACACATAGTCTGCCCCTTGTAAATCGGCCATGCCTTCCTTGCCGGTAAACATGCGCAATTCGTTAAATTGCACCGATATTTGCACATCGTATATGTCCACCAGTTGCGCGCGGCTTTCATATAAAATATCCTCGATTTCTCGTTCCACATTGATTTGTGCGGCATTTTTTTGCGGGCCCGCATACAAAAGCACGGTGGGCACCAGCGAGGCCATAAAGCTGCCAAAAATTAAAATTAAGCATAAAAAGATGGAAAGCCCGTCGTATTTAATTTTATCGCTTTTTACAAAGCAGGCACTGATAAAAATTTCGGCACCCAGCGCCACCAAAACAAGCGGTGCCAGCTTAACAATCAGCAATACATCAAATTGCGGCACCACAAGCGCTGCTGTAAGGGCAAGGCCCGTGATAATCAGCGCCACGCCCATTGTCAGTGTGCCCACACGGCGCACGCGCGGCTTTGGCTGCGGTGCGGCGGGCGGGGGCGTGGGTGTGCCCTGCACAGGCTCGGTATTCCATTCGCCGTTTGGCGTAGTGTTTTCTTGCATATTCATCAATTTCCTTTCTTGGGACATTGCATAACAAAGTATGGCTTATGCTGCGCGTTTAGCCCGCTTACAGCAAAACCCGTGCGCCGGCATATACGCTTTTGCAAAAGCGCGTTTGCCATGCATTATTTTTTACTGCATCCGCAAAACAGTGCAACAGCCGCAATCACAGCGCCGCACACAAGGCCCGCGCGCAAAAATTGTTTACAGGTCATGGTTTTCGTTTCCTTTCTCCAGCGTAAATTCTTTTTCCACATCAAAGGCGCTCGGCGTTTTGCCGCGCATCAGCGATGCGCCAAAGCCAATGAGCAAAAGGGCAATGATAATCATCGGAATGTTCATCAAAATATTATTTACCCAGTACAAATCAAAGCGTGCAACCAGCTCGTAAAGCATCGGCGCAATAAACTGCCGATACAGCATGTAAGCGCCCAAAAAGATCACGCCCGCGCCCAAAAGCTTATGTCGTTTTTGTAATAGCGGCGCAAAATCCGCTTTGGAAAAGCTGTTTATATGGAAAAGGTATGCGTCTGGCTGTGCGGCGCGTTGCTCGGGCGTAAGGTGCGCAATGTTAAACGTGTCAAAAAAGCTGTATACCATCACAACGGGGATGCCCAGCATAAAAATATCCAAATTTAACATGCCCGCCACCGCAATAATCCCGCAAAACGCCACCAAAAGGCTAAGCCCGCGCTTCATATAGCCGTGATACATTTGCCCCGCGCCGGGGCACCACGCAAAAATAAAGGTTAATACTGTGCTTTTTCTCATAATCTTCTCTCCCAAAATTAATTTATTTTCCGTTTTCTGCCGTGCTGTTTTTTAATTGTTTCAGCTTTTCCGCATCCCGTGCCAGCGCCGCGTTTTTGGCTTCGGTATCGGCAAATTTTTTTGCATCTTCCGCCGCCATTTTCTCGGCAAAGGCCGCATCTTCCTTTGCTTTGCGTTCTGCCGCTTCTTTTTCTGCTGCCTGCCGCTTTGCCGCAAAGCTTTCGGCTTCTTTTTGGCGGCGAAGCGCGGCGCGCGCTATTTCTTTTTCCAGTGTGGTTTGCTGATTGCCGCTGTTTTCGCCGGCAAAGGTTATCGCGCCGAAAAACCCGTTGATATTATCCGCCATATTGCCAAAAAATCCGTTGACCTGCTGGGCAATGCCCGCAGCCGCCCCAGTAGGCTTTGTGGGCTGCGTAATCTCTATTGCATTTGAAAAAATGCCTGTACTCCACATGGCCATGCCAATTGCCACGGCGGCGGCCACAGTGCCATAGCGCGAGAGCGCAAAGGCAATGATTTTCTTTTTCCAGCGCGTTACAATGCGGGGGCCGAGCGGCGCAGCAGGCGCTATCAGCGTTTCATCCGTGAGCATATCTGTATAGCGCACAAGGCACGCATCGCAAAAGCTGAGATGCTCTGCCACTTCAAGGCGTCCCATTTCGTCCAGTGTTTCGGCAATCGCCGCTTGCAGCGCCATATCGGTTAAATGTCCGCTATCTGTAAATAATTCCATGATATTGATTGCCCTTCCTTTCTTGGGGATTTTTGGCGGTTTGGCTTTTCGCCTGTGGTTTATGGTAAAAAGCGGGAAAACTTGGTTTAAAAATTTACGTTTCAAGCCCGCCTATTTCTATCTTTTCACGCAGCATTTGCTTTGCCCTATACAGCTGCGTATGTACCGTTTTGGGCGGGCGCTCAGGCACGCTTGCAATTTCGTCTACGCTGCGCTCCTTGATAAAAAACAGCTCCGGCACCATGCGATACGGCTCTTTTAGCGCGTAAATTTCGGCGTGTATGCGCTTAATTGTGTCGGTTTCTATCGTGATGTCCTCGCTTGACGGGGCAAGGGTAATGGTGTTCTGTGCTGCGTGCAGCGCCTCGTCCTCGGTGGCGTAAACGCGGCGATTATACGCGCTTTTTAAAAA
>JAGPHI010000258.1 GCA_018055565.1 Oscillospiraceae bacterium
GGGCGACGACACGCTGGTAATTGTGGCGCATGGCGGCACACAAATGGCCGTGCTGCATACCTATGCGCAGCCCCCGCGCGCTGAAACCGCGTGGTGCGGCAAAAACGGCGGCGGCTTTTTGCTGTCGGTTAGTGCCGACGAATGGCAGCGCACGCACACGCTTTGCCTTGTGCAAGAAGTTTGCTACGCGCAATAAGCCGCGCATTTACGCGCTATCATGTTTATTTTAAAATTTTAGTAAAGGAAGCGACGTGCATGCAATATCAATTTTCCGATAAAATGCGCAATATGAAGCCCTCGATTATCCGCGAGATATTAAAGCAAATGAGCGACCCCGCACTGATTAGCTTTGCAGGCGGCAACCCCGCGCCCGAAACCTTTCCCGCTGCCGACATCGCGCACTTTTCGGCCGCGCTTTTGCAAGACGACCCCGTTGGCATGCTGCAATATTCGCTTACTGAGGGTGTGCCCTGTGTGCGCGAAGCGATGCAAGCCTTTGCAAACCGCCGCTTCGCCGTATCAACGCCTGACGACAGCTTGCTGATTACCACGGGCAGCCAGCAGGCGCTGGAGCTTGTTGCCAAATGCCTTTGCAATGAAGGCGACACCGTGCTGGTGGAAGAGCCCGCCTTTCTTGGCGCATATAACGCATTTCGCTCGTATGGCGCTGTTTTGCGCGGCGTGCCGCTTTGCGACGACGGCGTGGACATTGAAAAGCTAGAGGCCGCCCTAGCTGCAAAGCCTACGCCCAAATTTTTTTATTGCATCCCCAATTTTCAAAACCCCACGGGTGTTACCACCAGCGCCGAAAAACGCAAGGCCATTTATGCGCTTTGCGTGCAATATGGCGTGCCCATTTTAGAGGATGACCCCTATGGCGAATTGCGTTTTCAAGGCGAGGATTTGCCGCCGATTAAAGCGCTGGACAAAGAGGGTGCCGTGATTTACGCGGGCAGCTTTTCCAAAATTTTGTGCCCGGCCATGCGCCTTGCGTATTGCATTGCGCCAAAGGCGTTAGCGGATAAGCTGGTGGTGGCAAAGCAAGTAAGCGATGTGCACACCAATGTGTGGGCGCAGCGCGTGTGCGCCGCGCTTTTAACAAGCACCGATATAAACGCGCACATTAAAGCCCTGCGCGCCATTTATCGCGAAAAGGCGCAGCTGATGATGGACACACTGGCCGCAGAATGCCCGTCGCTGCGCTTTACGCCTGTGCAAGGCGGCATGTTTTTATGGGCGCAGCTGCCCGCGGGCGTGGATGTGCAGCAATTTGTAAGCGCTTGCCTTGCCGAAAAGCTGGCCGTTATCCCCGGCAGCGCATTTATGACGGATACTGCCGCGCCGTGCAACGCAATTCGGCTGAATTTTTCAACCGCATCGAAAGAAAACATTTGCAAAGGCATTGCAATTATGAAAACGGTTTTAACGCGCATGCAGTAAAAGCTTCCCCGCTTGGGGGCAAATTTAGGGTGTAAAATTGCATAGATTGATAGGGCCGGCGTAAAGTGCGTATCCGCATTTTACGTCGGCCCCTCTATTTTCTAACTTCTAACTTCTAATCTCTAAATTCTGATTTCTGATATCACCAATACGTAGCAACATCCTGATACATTTCCACATATTGTTTGGCGCTGGCGTTCCAGCTGCAATCGCATTTCATGGCGCGCGTTACAAGCGTTTTCCAGCCCTCGGCGTTTTCAAAGCCCTCTTTGGCACGCATGCACGCGTGCAGCATGTCGTAGCCGTTATAGCTAGAAAACGTGAAGCCGTTGCCTTTTCCATCGCCCGAATCCTGTATCGAATCACGCAGGCCGCCGGTTTCCCGCACAATCGGGATGGTGCCATAGCGCAGCGCCACCATTTGCGAAAGGCCGCACGGCTCGGATTTGGACGGCATCAAAAACATATCGGCACCTGCATACACCTTGCGCGCAAGCGCTGGGATAAACCCAATTTTTACGCCCACACAGCCCTTGTTTCGCGCGGCAAGCTGGGTGAAAAACGTTTCATATTCCGCTTCGCCAGAGCCCAGTATCACCAGCTGCATCCCGCTGTCGATAATTTCTTGTGCCACATGGCGCACAAGGTCAAGCCCTTTATGCGCCACAAGGCGCGTTACCATGCCCACAACAGGCACAGGCCAATCGTTGAGCCCAAACTCCTTTTGCAAATCCTGTTTGCACAAAAGCTTTGGCGCAAAAAAGTTTGCCGCCTTGTAATTTGCCACAATGCAAGCATCGTTTGCGGGGTCGTATTCCTTGCCAATACCATTTAAAATGCCGCATAGCTTATATTGCTTTTTGCGCAAAAAATCGTCCAGCCCGTGGCTGTACCACGGATCTAAAATTTCGTTGGCATAGCTGGGCGATACCGTGCTGACCTTGTCGGCGCATTCGATGGCGCCTTTCATCAAGTTGATGCAGCCATCGTATTCCAAAATGTGCGCATCCGCCTGCGAAATGCCCACAATTTCCTCCAGTATCTCCTTGCCGTATTTGCCCTGATACTGAATATTATGAATGGTAAATACGCTTTTGATATGGCCAAACCCCTCTACGCCGCGGTACAGTACATTTAGGTATACAGGCACAAGCGCCGTTTGCCAATCGTTGCAATGGATTAAATCGGGCTGATAATCCGTATTGCGCACAAGCTCTAAAATGGCGCGCGAAAAAAAGGTGAAGCGCTCGGCATCGTCGTAAAAGCCATACAGCCCCGCGCGTTTAAAATAGTATTCGTTATCCAAAAAATAATACGTAACCTTTTCGCGCACAAGTGTAAACACGCCGCAATACTGGTTGCGCCAGCCCACGGGCACCATAAAATTGCACAGATATTTCAGCTTTTCTTTCCATTCCG
>JAGPHI010000257.1 GCA_018055565.1 Oscillospiraceae bacterium
GGCGCGCTAAACGAGGTAAATGAAAGCGTAGCCGCACTTAAAAATGGCACAACCGCGGCGGGCGATGCCGCAAAGCTTGGTGGTAAAGCGGCAGCGGAATATCTTAAACGGCAAACCGCTGCAACGCTTTATGTTTCTGCTAATACAGGCAGCGACACTACAGGTGACGGCTCTGCCGCTAAACCATATAAAACCATACAATTTGCCATTAATACGCTCAATAAGCAATTAGTTTCCGATGTTTCTATTCAAGTTGCAGATGGGGCGTACGCCGAAAATGTTATAATTTATGGTTTTTTTGGAAGTGGTAATTTCTTGCTCAAAAGCACAGCGGGTGATAGCTTGAATCCAGCCGATTACGACCGCTGTAAAATAAATTCCATAGCAGTGGTTTCTTGTTCAGCACCTGTTACCGTTTTAGGCTTCACGTTAGTTAATTTAACGTATAACGGATGGTACGGCACAAGCTTTCATGTGTTTAATTCAAGTAGTGTTGGCGCTAGAATCAAAAGCACATTTGCGGCTATGAATGCCGCGAATGTACACAGCGGCGCGCGTGTAGAAAATTCAAACATCACGTTCGCTACAGGCACACAAATCAGTAATAAGCATTACGGCATATTCGCAAGTGGCAATGCCCATCTTTTATTCCAAGATATAGTCGTAAATAATTGCACGGCGGCATTAGGAAGCGCAGCCTCGCACATCTACTTCGATTGGAACACAACGCAAATATCTGGAGCATTATATCGTTCAGCTGGTGGTCTTATTACGAAAGGGGCAGGTGTTGACGTATGATTTTAAAAATAAACGACAGTGCATTTTGCATGGCAGAAAATACACCATTTGTGTTTGATGAAGCGCAAAAAAGTGCAGATGCGATTCGCCTTATTAAAAACGGCGATATCGCGATGGAAATTTCGCATATTAGCGATTTTTCAGTGTACAGCTTAGAGGGCGGCGAATGGACAAGCCCTCCGCAAAGTCTGGAGCAGCGCATAACCGCCGAGGAAAGCCGCACGGCGTATATCGGCATGATGACGGGGGTGCTTTAGTTTGAAAGATGAATCTTTCAAACCCGGTTTTGTGGCTTTTACGCCAAAACAGATTGGCAGAATTATCCCTGCGGGATAAACAGCCACAACTCCCAAGAAAGGAACGGTAATAAAAATGGACTGGTTTACAAAAATCCATGAATGGTATCACGCAAAGCCGCAGCTTTGGTCAGACGAAATGGTGCAACACGCTGTTGCAAAACAAAAAATCACGGCCGCCGAGGCTGATGCCATCAAAAACATAAGCGGCAACGGTACGAAATAATCCATCAAATACTACAGAAAGAAGATATTATGTTAAAAATAGAAACCGCGATTATCGCAAAAAGCCCCGCGCGCTCGGGGCTGCCTTTGGGCACGTTTTTAGGCGTTACCATCCACGAAACAGGCAATGCCAGCGCCAGTGCCACGGCCAAAAACCACGCCGTTTATTTAAACGGCTCCGGCAAAAGCCAGCAGGTAAGCTATCATTATGCCGTGGACAATTTGGGCGCATATCACCTCATCCCCGACAACGAAATTGCATGGCATGCGGGCGATGGCGCGAAAGGCGAGGGCAACACGCGCACGCTGGCAATCGAAATTTGTGTAAACGCCGATGCCAAAAGCGAAGCACGTAAAAAAGCCGTAGAAAACGCCGCCGAGCTTGCCGCAAAGCTTTTAAAAGAACGCGGCTTTACCGCAGCGGCAGGGCGTATTTTTCAGCATCACGATTTTTCCCCCTATGGGAAAAACTGCCCCGCCGATATCCGCGCCGGAAAGCCCGTTAATTGGGAAGAGTTTTGCCGCATGGTAGATGAATTTCTTGCGCCTGCGGCATTAAGCGGCATCACAGACGAGCGCCAAAGTGCCGCCGACACGCTGTATCGCGTGCAGGTGGGCGCATTTAAAAGCCGCGAAAACGCACAAAAATATGCCGACGAGCTCAAACAAATGGGCGTCATCGGCTTTGTGCGCGAAGCATAATGGCAGAAAGGACAAAACATGACACCGAGTATCGAGTTTTGGATACAAATTGTGCTATATGCCGTTACGGTAGGCACCATTTACGGCGGCGTAAAAACACAAATTAAAAGCCTTGAAGAAAAGGTGAACAAGCACAACAATTTGATAGAACGCATGTATAAAGTGGAAGAAAGCGCCAAAAACGCGCATCGCCGCATAGACAACTTTGCTGCGGCAGAGCGCCCGCGTGAGCATATGCGCACATGCAATTAATGCAAAAACCACAGCGAAAACAAACCATTTTCACGCTCGGCTTTGCCGTTTGCGCGGCAAAGCCGCGCGCATTCGGCTTTGCCAAAACGATGTAAATTATGAGAAAGGAACAAGCATTGCAATGAACGATTTAATAAAAAACCTTGCAGCGCTGATTAAAGTAAAAACCCTTGATACCTTTGCGGTGGTACTGGTGTTTGTGATACTGGCACTTGCCGGCACGCTGAGCCCCGAGGTGGTGATGAGCGTAGTTACAATGGTAATTGCGTTTTACTTTGGCACGCAAAACGAAAAAAACAGCAGAGCATAACGCGCCAATAGCAATTTAAAATGGGGAATTGGCAAGCTTGCAGAAAAACTGCTGCAAACGCCAATTCCCCCCGGAAAGGACAGATAAAACAATGGCATATATTCGTGAATCCGGCGTGGGCGTGCGATGGGCTATCAGCTCACCCCCCGCGCAGCGCAAAGCAAATTACAAAGCCATGCAAAAATACAATTTTTTTCAAAAAATGATTGATGCAAACAACGCATTCGCCGAAAGCCAGAAAAGCCCACAGCTTGAACAAATAGGCGCGTACTATAA
>JAGPHI010000259.1 GCA_018055565.1 Oscillospiraceae bacterium
TGATTAGCGGCAGCGTGTCTGGCTCGTGCCGCGCACCCACAAACACAAACACCGTTTGCGCCGCCTGATACACAGGCAGCTTGCAAACCAATACTGCCAAAAGGCCCTTCTCTTGTTCGAGAAGGGCCGCTTTTTGTTTAATAATTGCGCGCAAAGCCGCTTTGTCGCGCACTGCCTGTGCGTTTTGCGGCAAAGGCGCGGCGGAAGATTTACAAATCTCTTGGCAGCACATCGTTTTCTGAAAAATCCTCTCTGTCCAGTGTGAGATTGGGGCTGTAAAAGCGGTCATGCACAAGCGATTTCCCATAGCGGGCAAATAAACGCGCACGCTCGGCATCAAATCGGGCTTTGGCCGCGCCGCTTGTGTCTAGCCCGCGGCTTTTGGATTCATGGTGATATAAAGCGGCATATGGCGTATATATAACGCGATATCCTTGATTTAACACGCGCAGGCAAAAATCCACATCGTTAAATGCAACCGCAAATTCCTCATCAAGGCCGTTTACCTCTTGATAAACCGCTTTGGGTGTAAGCAAGCACGCCGCCGTTACCGCCGAAAAGTTTTGCACGGTGCCTATGCGAAACATATACCCGCCCGCATCGCCGCGCGCATATTTATGGCTGTGCCCCGCAAAGCCGCCCAGCCCTGTAATCACGCCCGCATGCTGCAAGCTGCCATCGGGATACAGCAGCTTTGCGCCCACGATGCCCACGCCCGGCTGCATGCCCTCGGCCACAAGCTCTGTCAGCCATTCGGCATTGATTACCTCCACATCGTTATTCAGCAAAAGCAGATATTCGCCTTTGGCCTCACTTGCCGCAAAATTGTTGATTTTGCTAAAGTTAAAGCCGCCCTCATAGCGCAGCACACGGCGGCGCGCGTCCTCTTGCACGGCTTTATCATAAAAAGCAAAGGTTTCGGGGTTTTCGGAATTGTTTTCAATAATCAAAATTTCATAATTTTGATAACGCGTTTTATCGCGGATAGAGGAAAGCGCGGTTGCAAGCTCTGCAATATGGTCTTTATTAGGGATTAAAATGCTGACAAGCGGCTCGCTTGGCACGTCATACACCACGCGGTACGTGCTCGGAAAAAGGCCGTCCTCGGCATGGCCTTTTGCGCCGATGCGCGCTAGATGCGCATTAATTGCCGCCTTTGCCGCCGCCGCCACATAGGGCTTTGCCGCTGTGCCGCCAGAGGTGCTTTGGCTGTGCACGCGCCAATAATACAGCACCTTTGGGATGTGCACGGGGGCCGCCACGTTGGAAAGGCGCAAAAACAAATCATGGTCTTGGCTGCCATCCATGTCGGGGTTAAGCGCGCCCACGCGCCAAAACAGTTCACGCCGAAACGCGGCAAAATGGCAAATATAATTGCAGCATAAAAGATAATCGGGCGCAAAATCCGGCTTAAAATGCCCCACCATCGCCCGCGTAATATCATTGGTAAACAGCGCTTCATCGCTGTACAAAAAATCGCTTTGGGTTTCATGCGCCGCTTTGGCCATTTCATACACGGCGTTTGGGGCCAGCACGTCATCGTGATCCAAAAGCGCCAAATACGCGCCCTTAGCAAGGCTTGCGGCCGCATTGGTGTTGGCGGATATGCCCTTATTTTCCACTTTGGTATAAACGATTCTTGCGTCGGCAATGGCCTTTACCCAGTCCCCCGCTGCATCGCTATCAGACGCATCGGCAAGGCAAAGCTGCCAGTTTGCACAGGTTTGTGCCAGCACGCTTTGCACCATTTCGGTAAAAAAGGGTTTTGGCGTATTGTAAAGCGGCACACAGATGCTGATGCACGGCCATTCGGGATGCTGCTCGGCGCGCTGGCGGCGCAGGGCTGATTCGGCGGGTAAAAACCGCCCACGCTTTTTGCCCATGCGGCGGCGCAAAAAAGCAGTGCCGCGCTTAAACGTTATCGCAACACCGTCTTTTTTTACTTCACCTGCCAAATAGCTGCAAAGCTCTTTGGCGCGTTTTACACGTAGATTCATACTGCTCCTTACACATAGCCGTAATTTTCATATAAATAGGTAAAATGCGGATTATAATACTTGTCGCCGCTTTGCAAAATAGATGCGTATTTAGCGCAAAATTTGGCCTTTTCTTTTTCATAGCGCATTTGCTTTTCGCCGCCTTTTGTGTCCGAGCCGCGGCTTTTGGATTCATGATGATAGGCATTGGCAAAGGGCGTCATCACATTCAAATAGCCCTTGTTTAACAGGCGCAGGCAAAAATCCACATCGTTATACGCAATGGCAAAATCCTCTTCGTCAAGACCGTCCATGCCTTTGTAAAGCGCAGTTTTTGTCATTAGGCACGCGCCCGTAACCGCCGATAGATTTTGCGTGGTGGCAAGGCGATACATATCGCCCGCCGATGCGCGCGGATGCCCCTTGTGGCTATGCCCTGCGCTGCCGCCGAGGCCGATAAATACGCCGCCGTGCTGCACGGTGTCGTCGGGATAAAACAGCTTTGCCCCCACCGCGCCGATATCACTGCGCTGCGAATACGACAGCATTTCTTTTAAAAAGCCCTCGGACAAAATTTCTACATCGTTATTCAGCAGCAAAATATGGCTGCCTGTGGCGTGCCGCACGCCAAAATTGCAAATGGCGCTGAAATTAAACGGCCCTGTGTATTTAATCACCGTCAGGCTTTCGTAGCGCTTTTGCATCTTTTCGTATACGGCAAAGGTGTCTTGGTCGATAGAATTGTTTTCCACCACAATTACTTCAAAATACACAAGCCCCGCCTTTGCATAAAGGCTATCCAAACAGCGCGTGAGCATATCGGTGTGATCCATATTGGGGATAATCACCGAGATTTTCGGCTTGCCAATAATGTCATAACGC
>JAGPHI010000260.1 GCA_018055565.1 Oscillospiraceae bacterium
AAATACTTTTGCATGCCGAAATAGACACATTGTCGGAATATATGGATGCCGCCATACTTGCGCATATTAAAACCCGCCAAGTAGAGCGCTTTGAAAGCCTAGATGCAGTGTGCTTAATGGCGTTTGATTGGTACGATATTGTAGAGCGCTATGCCATGCCCGCACAGGTGATTATCTATTTTTCGGCGCAGCATCTCTTTTTCATCTGCGAAGAAGAGCGTCTGGCCGCAAAGGTGCGCGGCTTAGTGAAAGAGTATCCCGAAAATGATAAAATGCTGTATCATTTTTTTGCAGAGCTAATGAAGCCAGACATGGATAATCTGGAGGCGTTTGAGGACGAAATTGCAGAGCTTGAAAACAATTTGATTCTCAATTCCAAAACACAGTGCGCAAAGGATATTGTGATGCAGCGAAAGGAATTGATTCGCCTAAAAAAATATTACGAGCAGCTGAACTCCATTTTTGAGGATTTAACGCAAAACGAAAACAATTTAATCACACAGGCGCATTTGCGCTATTACATGGTTTTGGATAACAGGGTAGACCGCCTATTTGGCACCGTGCTCAATCTGCGCGATTTTGTTTCGCAGGTGCGCGAAGCATATCAGGCGCAAATTGATATCGAGCAAAACGCAATCATGAAGGTGTTTACCGTGATGACATCGGTGTTTTTGCCCCTCACGCTCATTGTTGGCTGGTATGGTATGAATTTGCAAATGCCGGAATTTGGCTGGCGCTATGGCTATCCTTTGGTAATCGGTTTCAGCGTGATTGTCTGCCTTTCTTGCCTTGCGTTTTTTAAAATCAAAAAATGGTTTTAGCGTTTTGGTAAAACCGCTGCGTGCATAAACTGCCGCATATCCAATTGTGTGAGCATATGCGTTTAAAAAAAGCCGTGTCGTCCAAACAAAGGTTTGGCGGCACGGCTTTTTGCGTCGGTTTTATTGTCTTATATGCGATAATAGCTAGCAAAATCAATTGCTATGCAATGCCCTGCATCAGGCGGCTTTATTGATAATCGCGAATCAGCACTTTATAAAATTCCACTGCCGAAGCAATAGAGCGCAGCGAGATGTTTTCGTTTTCGCTGTGCACGCTGGCAAATTGCTGCTTGTCTAAATCAATGGGCGCAAAACGCACAATGCAAGGGCAAATTTCGGTGAGATGGCGTGCGTCTGTGCCCGCGGGCAAAATAAAGGGCGCGCTGGCAACATGCGCAAACACCTTGCCCACACAGCGGCGCACATACGCATAGGGCGGCAAAGAAATATCGGCAGGCGGGTGATATTCGTTGCCTTCGCCCTCGCGCACATCAATGCCATAGCGCGCGGCAATCGCGGTAAATGCTGCGATATCCTGCTGCAAATCTGCATCGTCAATGCATCGCAACGTGGCAGTAGCGGTGCAAGCATCGCTTTGAAACAGCCCGCGCTTGCCGCCATTCATTTCGTTAAAGGTGCACATGGTGCCCACCATTGCGCCCGCTTGGGCGTTCAGCTTTGGCATCAACACCGTTAAAAGCGGCGCAAAACACCACAAATTTGCAAATATCAGGCGCATCGGCAGCGACATATAGGGGCTCATGGCCTCAAACATGGCACGCACCTGCGGCGAAATGCGGCGGATAAAAATGTTTTTACCGCTAATGTCTGCAATAAAGCGTGCCATACGCACAACAGGTGTGTCTGTTTTGGGTGCAAGGCCCGCGTGGCCTTTGTCCGCGTTTGCTGTGCATACGAGATTGTGTCGCCCTTTTTCATGCACGGCAAGCATCGCACATTTACAGCGCATGCCTGCCACAGGCGCATCCAAAATGGCACCGCCTTCATCGACAATCATTTCAAATTGAATGCCGTTTTCTTTAAAATAAATCAGTGCCTGCGGGATGCCGTCGCCCGCAATTTCCTCGTTGTGTGACGAGGCGATGTATACGTTACATTCCGGCACAAAGCCCGCCGTTAAAAGCTGTTCCATTGCCTCAAATTCAGCAAAAAGCGGGGTTTTGGTGTCTACAGTGCCGCGGCCCCATAAGCGCCCATCGGCAATTTCGCCCCCAAACGGTGCATGCGCCCAATCGCCGTTTGCTGCCACCACATCGTGGTGCGACATCACCATGATATTGCGCGTGTTGTCTTTGCCCGCAATTTTATATACCCAGCAATCATCACTAAAAATTTGCTTTTCCGCAGCTTTATGCACAGCAGGGAAAAGCGCTTGCATCACATCGCGCAGCTGTGCAAAGGCATGGTCGTCATAGCTGTCTTTACTTGAAACTGTTTCGCAACGTATCATTTCACCTAAGCGCTTTGCAAGGCGCGTTTCCTCCTCGGGCGTGGCAAAAAGCGGTTCATCGCTTAGTTTGCGCGCGCTGGCCGATAGCCGTGCTGCATTTATCAATAGCACGGCCACAAAAACCAGCACAAGCGCCAATAAAATCCAAACAATCATCATAACGTTTTCCTCCTATTGTGCTTTTTCGGTGGCTTTTTGCCCTTTAATTACCGCAAGCACTTCTTTTTCGTTATAGCGCCAAAATAAAAACACGGCTGCAAGACAAAATAAACCGCCTGTCAGTGCCGTAAGCTTCAGCCCTAAGCGCCCCACGTTTTCGCCGCCGGATGCGCCAATGCCTGTCATCGAGGGCACAAGCATAATCGCAAGGGAAATACCCATTTTTGTAGTAAAACTGCGTGCCGCGCCAAAAACGCCTTCTTGGTTAACGCCCGTTATAATTGTATCGTACTGGATAATATCGGCCATCATCGAGCCGGGCAGTATGTTTAAGACTGCAAAGGGAAAGGATACAAACAGGGCAACCAGCACGGCTTTCACAATAGGGGTGCCGGG
>JAGPHI010000261.1 GCA_018055565.1 Oscillospiraceae bacterium
TCGGCTTTGCACTGGGACTTATCCCGCCATCGCTTACGCTTTTAACGCTGCCGTTTCGCGCGGTTGCGGGCGTTTGCACGGCGTTTTTACAGTGGATTGCGGCTGGGGCTAATGCCATACCCTGGGGCTTTGTTTACATAGGGCGCGAAGCGCTTGTGCTGGTTTTTTGCTTGTATGCGCTTGCGTATTTTGGCTTTCGCATGAAAGTAAAGCGCATGCCACTATATCTATCGGCCTTTGCCGTGCTGGGCATTGTGGCACAAATGTTTTTAGCGCGGGGGCTTGTGTCGGTATCGCTTGTGGGCAATACGCAAGCGCCGCCCGTCTTAATTGTGCAGGATGGCCAAGCACTGGTGATTTTGCAAAGCGCCGCCAGTGGGCACAGCGTGCAAAATGCCTTAAAACAAGCCAATCTTTCGCACGCAGATATGGTAATTGATTTGCGCAAGGATGCAAAAGCAGCCGCGCCCAACAATTTCCCGTACGATACCTATTATTTTCCCGAACGCGAAATCGTAAATCTTGCTGACATTTCCTTTACAGATGATATAATGGTATCTATCAGGCGGCAAGAAAACGCCATTGTTGCGTATGTGGATATCGGCGGATTTACCATTTGCCTCAATAGCGGTAAGGCAAATTATAGTACCTATCCCGCCGCCGATTGGTATCTAACGGGGCGCAATGCGCCCAAAGCACTTACAACAAGCCAATATCTTTATGCCGCAAACGCCCCGCCGCCCTGGCTTGCGCCAATGCAAAGCAAGCAGGCGCAGCGCTTTACGCGTGCGGTGATTCGCCCCGGAAAATCTGTCAAGGTATTGCGAGAGGAGCTTTATGCCTACTAACGAACAAAAAATCAAAACATTGCTTGCAGCAGGCGAAAAACCCGTGTATTATCTCTATTCCTGCGACGAATATCTTGCGCGTGCCGCCACAGAAAAGGTGCTGGCACAGCTTTGCGATGCCCTTTCAGAGGAGCCCACGGTCATCGACGCAGCGGCGCCGGATATCGGGGAGATTGTGGGCGCTGCGGGTGCTATCTCGTTTTTTGGCACAAAACGCATTGTCAGCCTGCCTGCGCTAGAGCCATCCGCCATGTCCGACAGTGACGTGGCCGCGCTTTGTGATGTAATTGCCAGCCTTGAAAATGCCGTGCTGGTGCTTTGCACCGTGTATAAGGATGATAAAGCCAAAACAACCAAAAAGGCCAAAGCGCTGATTGCCGCTGCCGAAAAATACGGCGCTTGTGCCGAGCTTACAAAGCCGCAGGGGCAAGAGATTGCGCAATTTGCAATAGAAACGGCAAAGGGCATGGGCGCGCAGCTTTCGCCACAATCTGCCGCCGCGCTGGTTGCACGATGTGGCAGCGATTATTTTTTATTGGAAAGCGAGCTTGCAAAGCTGGCCGCCTATGCAAATTATGGCGAAATTACACCCGATATGATTATGCAGCTGGCCACGCTGAATGTGGAAGCAGATGTGTTTGAAATGGTGCGCTTTGTGGCATCCAAAAACAAGGCAAAGGCCTTTACAATCTTGGCAAAGCTTTTAGAGCTGAAAAGCGAGCCAATTGCCGTGGCAGGGGCACTGGCGGGCAATTTTTTGGATGTATATCGTGTAAAATGCGCTTTGGCACAAAAGAAAAATGCGGCTGCGGTGTTTAAGGATTTTGGCTATAAGGGCAGCGATTACCGATTGCGCAAGGCAGGGGAAACCGCTGCGCTTTACACAAAAGCACAGCTTAAAAGCATTTTAGACATCTTAACAAATCTTGATTTGGCGCTGAAATCCTCGGCTGTTAATAACAATATTTTGCTGGAAACAGCGCTGTTTGAAATTTTTGCGTGTCAGGCGGGGCAAAGCAAAGCGTAGGCCAAATATACGCCAAAAATACGCAGATGGCACATGCTGTGCGTTTTACAATTGGCAAACACCTAACAAATGCGAAAGGGCTGTTTTATATCGAAAAACTGCGTGTAAACGAAGTAATTGTGGTGGAAGGCAAATATGATGCCGCCACAGTATCCAATTTAGTAGATGGGTTAGTGCTTACCACCGACGGTTTTTCGGTTTATAAAAACGACGAATTGCGCGAGCTGATTTTGCGTCTTGGCGAAAAGCGCGGCGTGGTGGTATTAACGGATTCAGATGCGGCGGGCTTTCGCATCCGCAATTATATCAACAATTTTGCGCAAAATATTACGGTGAAAAATGCGTACGTGCCAAGCGTGGCGGGCAAAGAAAGCCGCAAAGATGCCCCCTCAAAAGAGGGCTTGCTGGGTGTGGAGGGCATGCCGCCCGAAGCCATTTTAACAGCGCTGCGCCTTGCGGGCATTGGCGATGCGCCCGTGCGCAGTGGGCGCGAGATATCCTATGCCGATTTATATGCGCTGGGCCTTTCCGGCACGGCTGGCAGCGCCAATGCACGGCGCGCATTGTTAGGCAAAATCGGCTTGCCGCTGCGTTTATCCAAAAAGGCTTTGCGCGAGGTGCTTTCCAGCTTATATTCTTATGAAGAGCTGGAGCAGCTTATAAAATCAGGCGGCCAGCTGTAAAGCGTTTTTGCATAACAGGGGATTTTGCGGGAAATCTATTCGATATAAGGGTAAGCGCAAGAACTGCTTTTTGCGCGGGATTGTATTGCTTTTGGCACCAAAAAGCCAAAAGCGGCTCAATCCCCCTCGGAAAGGATGGGTTTAACAATGAATCATACAGACACAATCAATTTGCTCATGGAATGTGATGCAGGCTCTAAAATGGCCGTGGTTTCAATTGATGAAATTTTGGAAAAAACAAAAGACGTAAAATTAAAGCAAATTTTATCCGATACCAAGCA
>JAGPHI010000262.1 GCA_018055565.1 Oscillospiraceae bacterium
TACAGGCTCGGTAATTTCCGCCACAGTGCTTACCATTTTGCCGGAAATGCTTCGCCAATTTTCCGATTATCGCATGTTGGCGTACTCGGTCATTTTAATTATTGTGATGCTTTTCCGCCCCACGGGTTTAATGGGACAATACGAATTTTCGCTGCGCAAAACGTTTGAAAAAAGGGTTAAGAAAACCAAATCTAAAAACGAAAATGCAGAGGAGAAAAGCGGGAAGGAGGGTGAGCAGTAATGGCTTCAGTACTTGAAACACGTAATTTAGGCATTACCTTTGGCGGCCTGCGCGCACTGGAAGGTGTGCATTTTGTGATTAATCAAGAGCAGATTGTTGGTTTAATCGGGCCGAATGGCGCGGGCAAAACCACGGTGTTTAACCTCTTAACCGATGTTTACGTGCCAACTGAAGGGCAAATTGAGCTGGATGGCAATGACATCGTTGGCAAAAAAACCTATCAAATCACACAAAACGGCATTGCGCGCACCTTTCAGAATATTCGTCTTTTTAAAGACTGCACGGTGCTGGATAATGTAAAAATTGCAATGAACAGCCAAATGAAATATTCGGTTTTGCAAGGCGTTTTGCGCACAGCCGCGTTTCGCAAGGAAGAAAAAGCGGTTTCCAAGCGCGCACACGAGCTGCTAAACGTATTTGATTTAGACCACCATGCCTACGATTTAGCAAAAAACCTGCCCTACGGCGCGCAGCGTAAGCTGGAAATTGCGCGTGCGCTTGCCACTTCTCCGCGCATACTGCTTTTAGACGAGCCTGCCGCCGGTATGAATCCCACCGAAACAATGGAATTGATGAATACCATAAAGCTTATCAGAGATACGTTTCATATTTCGATTTTGCTAATTGAACACGATATGAATTTTGTTATGGGTATTTGCGAACATATTGTGGTGCTGGACTACGGACGTGTTATCGCCGAGGGGAACGCCGATGAAATCCGCAACAATCCGAAAGTAATTGCGGCTTATTTGGGCGGGGAATAAATGCTTTGAAAAGGAACAGGGATAAGTTTGAAAGATCAATCTTTCAAACCGGGTTTTGTGCCTTGCGCGCCGAAGCGGCGTGCATTCGGCTACGCCGAATCGGCACAATTCCCCAAGAAAGGAATGGCTATTAATATGGAACAAATGCTTTCCGTTAAAAATTTAGAGGTGTTTTACGGCTCTATTCATGCAATTAAGGATATCAGTTTTGAAGTAAATAAAGGCGAAATTGTTACCCTTATCGGGGCGAACGGCGCGGGCAAAACCACGACATTGCATGCTATTAGCGGCCTTGTAAAGCCAAAATCCGGGGAAATCACGTTTTGTGAGCAAAACTTACTTTCCACCGAAGCCCATAAAATTATCGGGCTGGGCCTTGCGCAGGTGCCGGAGGGCAGGCGCATTTTCACCAAGATGACCGTGCAGGAAAATCTTGAAATGGGCGCCTTTATCCGCAAGGAATCCAACGAGGATTTAGAAGACGAATATGAAAAAATCTTCGACCGTTTGCCGCGCTTAAAAGAGCGCCGCAATCAAATTGCCGGCACCTTGTCCGGTGGGGAACAGCAGATGCTGGCAATCGGGCGCGCCTTGATGGCAAACCCCACAATGCTTTTGCTGGACGAGCCTTCAATGGGCCTTTCGCCGCTTTTGGTGCAGGAAATCTTTAATATTATTCGCGACGTAAACGCAAGTGGCGTTACCGTGCTTTTGGTAGAGCAAAATGCCAAAATGGCTTTAGACATTGCCAATCGCGCATACGTGCTGGAAACGGGCAATATTGTGATGTCGGGCGATGCAACCCAGCTTGCCAATAACCCCGAAGTGCGCAAGGCGTACTTGGGCTCTTTGTAAATAAAAGCAACGTGTTTTAGCACATTTTATACTTTTTAAAATATTTTTTGCAAATTATAAATAACAAGCGGCGGCGAATCGTTACAGGATTCGCCGCCGCTTGCTATTTACCGTATTTTACGCGTGCGCTGTTTTCAGAAAGAGCAGCCGCATCCGGCCTCTTTGGTAGGATAATACAAATTGGTGGAAATGAACTCAAGCTTATCCTTGAGTGTGTTTTCAAGGTCGTTAATGGTGGTAACCATATTGGCAACATCTGCATTTACCTCTAGCAGCTGGCAAAGCGTGATGTCCTCCATTGCGATGGCGCGTTGCAGCTTTTCGCCCTCGGCATTCAAAATGTGCGAAAGTGCGGTTTCCTCAAGGGCAATGGATTCAATCAAATCGGTAATGGCCTGGCACATATTTACGGGATTGCACGGCATCGAAATAACAGGCATAGACATAAATAATTCCTCCGTTCAAATCTTGTTTTCCACACAAATCATATGGTTATTATCAGTATATGGCAAAACGCGCAAAATGTGAAAAAGCGTCCGATATTTCTATCGGACGCTTATATTTTGCACACATTGTGCCTGTAATTTAAAAATAACTCACTTTAATCATTTTGCCCATTTGCTCAAGCGCCGTCGCCAGCTCTTCCACAAGCCGAATTTTAATGCCAAAGTTAATGGGTAAATCCGGATTCTGGTGCGCGGGGTTAATCGCTTTGCCAACAAAAAAGCTGATATCGGTGGCGTATTCAAATAAATATTGCGCAATCAGCGAAGCGCCATCCTTTTGCGTGCTCCATTCATTGGAAAAATCAGCGCCGTCAACATAGCTTTTGGCATATTCCACCACGCGGCTGATGGTGATAACGCCTTCGGTCACAAGGTCGATGCCTTTTACATGCGCAATCGGCGGGATGTCGGAATCGCCATGATAATCCAGCGACGCATCCACACTTGCGCCCAAATAATCGGCA
>JAGPHI010000263.1 GCA_018055565.1 Oscillospiraceae bacterium
GCTGATTCGCGTGCGCTTTCCGGAATTGATTGAGCATGTGCTGCCGCTGGTGTCGCCTATGGAGCTGGCGGCGCGCATGGCAAAGGCAGACGCTGTGCGCAAAACAGGCCTGCCGGAAGAACAAATCGGCTGCATTTTCTTGTCGCCGTGCCCTGCAAAAGTAACGGCAACAAAAATGCCCATCGGCTCCAGCAAAAGCAGCGTGGATGCGGCCATTGCCATTAAAGAGATTTATCCGCGCTTACTTTCGGCCATGAAGCGTGCAGACAATGTGGATTATTTGTCCACATCGGGGCGCATCGGGCTTGGCTGGGGCGAAAGCGGCGGCGAATGCGCGGGCCTAGTGTCGACCGATAGCTATCTTGCCGCCGACGGCATCGAAAACGTGATTCGGGTTTTAGAGGATTTAGAGGATAAAAAGTTTCCCGACTTGGAATTTGTGGAGCTAAACGCCTGCGCAGGCGGCTGCGTGGGCGGTGTTTTGCAGGTGGAAAACCCTTATATATCAAAAGCAAAAATCAAAAAGCTGCGCCGCTATATCCCTGTAAGCAAAAACCATTTAACGGGCAGCATCCCCCCTGAAATGCTTTGGGATACCGACCTTGTGTATGAGCCTGTAATGGAGCTTGGCCAAAACAAGCACGAAAGCTTTGCGCGCTATGCGCAAATGGAAACAATTTTGCAAAGCCTGCCCGGCCTTGATTGCGGCAGCTGTGGCGCGCCCTCGTGCCAAAGCCTAGCCGAAGATGTGGTGCGCGGCAAAGCCGAGGTAGAGGATTGCGTGGTGCTCATGCGCCAACGAATGGAAGCGGTGCTCGCGGCGCTGGGAAAGGGGACATAACAAATGTTAAATACAAATGAAATGGCAAAAGCTTGCGGCTTTACCACGGCAAACGAGGCCGAGGCGCGCGAGGTAAACGGTGTGTTTTGTGGCGATTTACTTTCGTGGGCAATGGGCCGTGCGGGCGAGGGCAATGCGTGGTGCACGGTGATGGGCAGTGTCAATTCTGTCGCTGTATCGTCGCTTGCAGATTGCGCGTGCATTGTGCTTTGCCACGATGCGGTGCTCAGCGAAGATGCGCTGGCAAAAGCGCGCGAGCAGGGCATTACGGTATATCTTACCGCCTTGCCGGAGTTTGAAGCAAGCGTGGCCATCGGCAAGGCCATTGGGATAATATAACGCGCGTTAAGCGCGCGTTGCAGGGGGAAATGTTGCCATGCAACATGCAATAAAATACAAATGTGTAGCGCTGAATAATCCATCGGTGCGCTTAGAAACAGAGGAAAACAAAACGCATGAATAAACTAAAAAGCCTGCTGTGCAGGCATCCGCTTTTTGCTGTGTTGGCGGATTTGAAAGGCAATCCACGCATTTGCGTGTTAACAGAGCCGCTATGGGGCATACCGTTCAATTTGTACATGCCCTATATGGGCATTTACATGGCGGCGCTGGGCTTGACGGATTACAAAATCGGGCTGATTGCCATGTTTGGCACGTTTTTTCAGATGTTTGGGGCGCTGTTTGGCGGCATCATTACCGACAAGTTGGGGCGGCGGCGCACCACTTTTTTATTTGATTGCATTTCATGGTCCATCCCTGCGCTGATATGGATGTTTGCGCAAAATTTTTGGTGGTTTTTTGCCGCAATTGTGTTTAATAGCATGTGGCAGGTAACGGATAATGCATGGTCTTGCCTTTTGGTGGAGGATTGCGAGCAAAAAAAGCTGGTGGACGTGTATACATGGATATCCGTGTCGGGGCTTTTGTCGGTGTTTTTTGCGCCGTTATCGGGGCTTTTGATGGGCTATTTTGATGTAGTAAGCGCCGTGCGTATTTTGTTTTTTATCACCTTTTTGATGATGACCACAAAATTTGTAATTTTGTTTACCTGCTGCACCGAAACCGAGCGCGGCAAGCAGCGCCTTGCTGAAACAAAGCACATGTCGATGTTAACGATGTTTAAAGGCTACCGCCACATTTTTGTAACGCTTTGGCAAAACAAGGCTACGCTGATGGTGCTTTGCTTAAAAATTTTGTTAAGCATTAGCGGCATGGTAACGGGCAATTTTTTTGGGCTTTATATCACGCGTTCGCTGGGCATTTCCGAGCAGCTTGTGGCGTTTTTTCCGATGGCGCGCGCCGCTGTGATGCTGCTGTTTATTTTTACGGTGCAGCATAAGGTGAACCGTATGCGCTACCGCCCCATTATGCTGGCGGGTGCGGGCATGTATTTGGCGGCCAATGTAGTGCTGGTGGTGGCCACAGGCGCGTCGCTTTGGCTATTGCTGGTGTATGTTTTGCTGGATGCATTTTCTTGGGCGCTATTGATCCCGCGTCAGGATTCGCTGATGACCATTTTTGTCAGCGAGGAGGAGCGCGCACGCACGCTGGGCTTAATGTTTGTGATTACGCTGGCATTCACAGCGCCCTTTGGCGCGATTATCGGCAAGCTATCTGAAATTAACATGCGCTTACCCTTTATTTTAAATATCGGCATTTATACGTGCATTTTGCTTTTGGTGCTTTTGTCGCGCGCCATTAAAGCGCAGGACGAAAAAGGGCATATGCAGTAAATGTGCGTTTGCGCGGGCACACTGTTTGGCGAAATGCATCCAAAGGGTGTATGGCCGCTTTCAAAGCCGCTTGCTCCGGCAAAAAAGCGATAAAATAAAAGCGGCTGCAACAAAGGTTGCAGCCGCTTTTTTATCGCAAAATAATTGCATGCAAATAAACACCGCGCCCCGCGTGCTTTCTTTACCGAAAGTGCGCGGGGCGCGGTGTTTGTATGAACTGCTACATATCGTTTTAATAA
>JAGPHI010000264.1 GCA_018055565.1 Oscillospiraceae bacterium
TGCACGGTCAATACAAAACAGCACATTCAGCTTTTGCAGGTTTACATCGTGAATAATTTGGTCATATGCGCGCTGCAAAAACGTGGAATAAATGGATACAACGGGCAGCATCCCCCCACGCGCAAGGCCAGCCGCGAACGTAACGGCGTGCTGCTCGGCCATGCCCACATCAAAAAACCGTTCTTTATATTGCTTGTAAAAAAACTGCAAGCCTGTGCCGTATTTCATCGCAGCGGTAATTGCGCAGATTTTGGGGTTATCCCCTGCGCATTCTACCAGTTTTTGCCCAAATACTGTGGAAAAAGAGCCCTCGGGAGATACATCCGGGTCGGTGACATGGTCTGCATCAAACGAGGACACGCCATGAAACGCACCAGGATTGCGCTCTGCCGGTTTAAAGCCTTTACCCTTTACAGTTACTGCGTGAATAAACAGAGGCCCTGTTTGCTTTGCAAGGTGCGAAAACAACACGCAAAGCTCTGGCAAGTTGTGCCCGTCGATGGGCCCCACATATTGAAAGCCCATTTCCTCAAAAAAAGTAGAATGATAAATGCTGCGTCTGAACGCAGATTTTGCCTTTTGAATCCCAGTTTTTAGCGCAGGGCCAACAAGTGGCGTTGCATCCAAAAGGCTTTCTAAATCGCGCTTGGCTTTAAAATAGCCTGGGCTTGTGCGCAATTGCGTAAGATAATGTGCCACCGACCCAACATTTTTAGAAATTGACATTTTATTGTCGTTTAAAATCACAATCAAATTATTCAATACGCCAATATTATTGATGCCCTCGTACACCATGCCGCCCGTAAAAGCGCCATCACCCACTACCGCGATGACAGTGCCGTCCTCGCCTTTTAGCTTTTTGGCATAGGCAAGGCCGATTGCAGCGGAAATAGCAGTGTTGCCGTGGCCTGCCACAAATACATCATGCTTACTTTCAGCAGGACAAGGAAAGCCCGAGATGCCATCTGCCATACGCAGCGCAGTAAACTTGTCTTTGCGGCCTGTTAAAATTTTATGGGTATAGCATTGATGGCCTACATCCCATACAATTTGGTCTGTTGGTGTGGTAAATACCTTGTGCAGCGCCACTGTTAGTTCTATTGTGCCAAGATTGGACGACAGATGCCCCCCTGTTTGCGAAACTTGGTCAATTAAAAAAGCACGGGTTTCATCGCATAAATCCATCAAAGCGTTAAAGTCCAGCTTTTTTACATCGTTTGGCGAATGTATTTTATCCAAATAATTTGTTTTCATCGTTACCTCTTTTTATGAGACCTACATTACAGGAATAATCACAGCAATCAAAATGCCCAAAAGTGCCCCGCCCAGCACTTCAAACGGCGTATGTCCCACTTTTTCTTTCAGCTTTTTCACGTTTTGCAAAAACGTAGCATCTTCATCCTCACTAAGCCAGTCGTTTACCATCAAATTAATCACCTTTGCTTGCTCGCCTGTTTCACGGCGCACACCCATCGCATCATACATTACGATGGCTGCTAAAATAAATGCAAAAGCAAAAGCAGGCGACGTAACGCCCATTTTTTTAGCAGTGGCAATAAACATAGAGCAAACCAGCGCCGAATGGGAGCTGGGCATGCCGCCCGCCCCCACCAAACGCTCTGCTTCAAACTTGCCATTGGCAAGATAATTGAGCACTGTTTTGATAATCTGTGCCGTCAACCATGACAAAAGCGACACGGATAAAATATAGTTGCCGAAGCAAAATCGTTGTAAAAACTCCATAAGCTTAACTGCTCCTATTTTTTACGATTAGAAAGTGCATTCGTAAGCGCACATAAAAAAGCCGTGTCGTGCGCTTTGAAATTTTGCGCAAGAAGCGCGAGTGCGTTTTCGGTAAGGTTTTTTGCTTTTTCTTGTGATGCGGCAAGGCCGTACAGTGTCACAAAGGTGGTTTTATTGTTTTGCACATCACTGCCAATGGGCTTGCCTAAAGTTTGCGCGGTAGAAGTAACGTCTAAAATATCGTCCAGTATCTGAAAGCAAAGCCCTATCGAAAAAGCGTATTCCTCTAAAACAGTGCGCTTTTGTGCGTCTGCATCGGCGGCAATGGCGCCCAGCTGCACGGCAGCGTTAATGAGCATACCTGTTTTATTGCGGTGGATTTCTTGCAATTGCGCTTCGTTAGCCTGCACTGTTTCAAAATGCAAATCCAGCTCTTGGCCCCAAATCATACCCTTTGCACCAGCACTTTGCGCCAAAACGGCAACGGCTTTTGCAATGGCCTCGCCGCTGGTTGGTGTGGCGGCAAGCACCGCAAAAGCGCCCGTTAAAAGCGCATCCCCTGCTAAAAGCGCAGTATCTTCGCCGTAGGCTTTATGGCAAGATGGCTTTCCGCGTCGGTAATCATCGTTATCCATACAGGGCAAATCATCATGTATGAGTGAATAGCAATGCAGCATCTCGACGGCACAGGCAAAATGTATGGCAGCATCCATAGAGCCACCCAAAAGCGCACATACCGCAAGCGTCAACACACCGCGCGTGCGCTTACCACCTGCTAAAAGGCTGTAAAGCGCCGCTTCGCCCACTTTAGAACGTTCATCAAAACATGCACTTGCCAATGTTGGTAATCGCGTGTCCAGCATTTGCAGGTAAAAATCGTATTGGGTTTGATAGTCCAATATTTATGCTCATTCCTTTCATGGGCTGTCTTGCTCGCGCATTAAATGGAATCCCCGGCGCTTTTTATTTCTGCATCAATTTCTTCCACGCGCAGCTTTGCGTTTTTTAAAGTGTCATTGCAAAAGGCAATCAGCTTTGCCGCTTCGGCGTATAAGGT
>JAGPHI010000265.1 GCA_018055565.1 Oscillospiraceae bacterium
GGCCCACCCGCAAAGCCCGCAAACACGGGCACGCCAAATGCGCCCAGCACGCAGTATACCGCCATGCTGCCCAAAGCCGCCGCAGGCGGCAGCAGCATGCCTGCAAGATACGCGCCCAGCAACGCAAGGTTAAACGGCACAGGGCCGACAGGCAATACAATTTGCGCCAGCACGGCGGTGAACGCCGCTAATAAGCCCGACAGGACAAGCTGTTTTGTTTTGGTGTTTTGTGTAGATTTCATGAAATAACTCCTTTTACATCATCCGCATTTGTGTTTTGCAAGGCAAATCGCCTTGCGCCTCTTTGCTATGGTAATTTGCCTTATACCCCTTTGCTAAATAAACGCGCCATCTGTGCGCTTTGCGGTTACGATTCTGTCGTGCCCCGCATCATCCTGCAAAAGCGTTACTTCGCCATAGCCCGCGGCACGGCAAAGCGCCATCACGGCCTTGCCTTGCGCCGCGCCAATTTCCAGCACCATGTATCCGCCGCAGCAAAGCTTTGGATAATACGCCGCCGTGATATGCCGATAAAAGGCAAGGCCGTCGCCGCCATCCGTTAATGCCATTTGCGGCTCAAACGCAAGCTCGGGCGCAAGCTCGGGCATTTCATCGGCGCGAATATATGGCGGATTGGCCGTTAGCACATCGATGCTGGCATCGGCTATTTGCGCTTGCCATTCAAACACATCGGCATTTACAATTTGTATATTTGTGCCGCAATTTTCCTTTAGGTAATGTAACGCCTGTGGCGAAAGCTCCACCGCTGTTACCTCGGCATCGGGCAGCGCCGCTTTGATGCCAAGCGCAATCGCCCCCGAGCCACTGCATAAATCCACCACGCGCAAAGGGGTTTTGTGCGCAAGGCTTTTGCATTTTTCGATAGCGGCAAGGCAAACACTTTCGGTGTCCGCGCGGGGAATCAGCACGCCATCGCCAATCTTTACTGTAAGGTCTAAAAAATCCCATTGGCCCAGCAAATATTGCAGCGGATAGCGCGTGGCGCGCTTTTCGCACAGCGTGTAAAGGCGTTTTGCGGCATCGTCGTCCAGCGCATCAGCGCTTGTAAAAAGGCGCGCGCTGCGCCCCGTAACATGCCGAAACAATTGGTCGGCCTCAAAGGGCGCGTCCTCAATGCCGCTGGCGGCCAAACGGCTTTGTATATCTTTTAGTAATCCGCGCGCATTTACCACAGGGCATCCTCTTTCTTTTCGGGCAAAACAGGCAGCACGGCGGCAATGGCCACTTCAATCATGCTGTCGTCCGGCTCCTTTGTGGTTAAATTTTGCAGCCACAATCCGGGCGCAGAAATGGCGCGCGTGAGAACATTATCGTAGCGGCCGCAAAGCTTGATAATCTCATAGCTGATGCCCACCACCAGCGGCAAAAGCAAAAGCTTCAGCGCCACGCGCCAAATTGTGCTTGTCCACGGCAATACGCTAAACAGCAAAATGCTGATCAGCACCACAATGAGCAAAAAGCTGGTGCCGCAGCGCGGGTGAAAGCGGCGGTGACGGCGAATGTTTTCCACGGTTAATTCCTCGCCCGCTTCATAGCAGGCAATGGTTTTATGTTCGGCACCGTGATACGAAAACACACGGCGAATCTCGGGCATAAAGCCCACTACCCACATATAGCCCACCAGCATCATCAGTTTAAAAACGGCTTCCAGCACGGTTTTTAAATTGCCCAGCGGCACTAAATAATTAAGGCCACCCACAAGGGCGGTGGGCAGCACCATAAACAGCACAATCGCCAAAAGCCCGCCGCAAAGCGCGGCTAAACCCATTATAAAATCGGTGCCCTTTTTGCCAAAATGCGCGGCAACCCACTTGTCAAACTTGCTTTCTTCCTCGGCGCCGTCCATCGAAATATCGGCGCTTTTCATTAGGCATTTATAGCCGTCAATCAAATTATCGGCCATATTCAGTATGCCGCGCACCAAAAACAGTTTATGCCAAATGCGCTCTTTTACATCGCTTGTCTGCGTGAAAATTTCGCCGTTTGGCCGGCGCACCGCCACACACATTTTTTCGGGGCCGCGCATCATGATGCCCTCCATAAGGGCCTGCCCGCCCACGCGGGTTTTAAAGCATGCTTTTTCTTCACTCATTTTAGTAAAATTCCTTTCTAATACCGCATCTGCGGCCACACGCCCTGTTAATTGGCCTTTTTTACTGCTATGGGCAAGCGCACGGTTACCGTGGTGCCTTGCCCAACGGCGCTTTGCAGCGCCAAAAGCCCCTCGTGCGCCGTAACAATCTCATCCACCACCGCAAGGCCGATGCCGCTGCCGCGCACAGCGCCCTTGCCCTTGAAAAACTTTTGCTTCACGTTTTCGATATCCTGCGCATCAATGCCTTTGCCCTCATCGCGGATATTTACAAACACCTCGGCCCCGCTTTGCAGCATGTCGATGCGTATCGCGCCGCCATCGGGCGAGTATTTTACGGCGTTGTCCAGCACGTTTACAAACACCTGCCGCAAGCGGTTTTTATCGCCCATAATGGGCATGGGCAGCTCCGGCTCGTCAAATTCGATGCGCACGCCCTCTAAACGCGCGCGCTGCTCCATCATCAATACCGTGTCGCTTACCTCGGCCACCAAGTCCAAAAGCTCGCGCTCCAGCGTGATGCCGTTTTGCATGCGCGAAAAATCTAAAAGCTCCTCTACCATATTATATAAACGGTCGGTTTCGCTGGCAATCACCCCGATGCCGCGCTTATAGCCCGCGTCGCTTGGCTGCATATGGCCAATGGTTTCCACCCAGCCCTTTATAGAGG
>JAGPHI010000266.1 GCA_018055565.1 Oscillospiraceae bacterium
GGTATTTACAAGCTGTGTTGCGCCCCCGCGCAGCGAATCCATCCAAATATTTGTGTATTTTAGCACATCCTTGTGCTTTAACAGCTCGCGCGACATCAATGCCACATCACGTGCGCTGGAATAATGGCCTGGCTCGTCAAGGCCGCAGGCGTTGATAAAATGTGTGTGCGTCATGCCAAGCTCGGCGGCACGGCGATTCATCATTTCGGCAAATACGGGCTCGGAGCCGCCGATAAACTCCGCCACTGCCACAGCGGCATCATTGGCAGAGGACACGCAAATGGCCTTTAGCATTTCGTCCAGCGTAAATTCTTCGCCCGGCTCCAGCCAAATTTGGCTGCCGCCCATCTCGTAAGCATGCACGCTGGTGGGCACCTTGTCGCTCAGGCTTACCTTGCCGGAATCTATGGCTTCAAACGTAAGCAAAAGCGTCATCACCTTTGTAATAGAGGCAATCGACACTTCGGCATCCGGCGCTTTTTCATATAGCACCTCGCCTGTATCTGCACTGATTAAAAGCGCGTTGCGGCAAGGCACATCAAAGGTGGGCAGCGTGATATTGGCATTTGCCGGCACATCCACAGGCAGCGCCCCGCCGGACGCTGATATCGGAAGCGCCAGCGTTAGCGCTAAAGAAAATGCCACAAGCAGTGACGAGGCTTTTTTGATATTCATAGTAAATGTTCCTCCCCGATATTTGCGTTCACTAATTCTATGCGGCAAACGGCAAGGATAGTATTGCAATTGTTTACTTGCGCGTTTGCGCCTTTTAAAACACAGCATCAGCGCGCAAAGGCGCTGTTTTAAAAAGGGATATTGTGATTTTGCGGGTTTTTGTGTATACTTTTAGAGGTTAGAAATAAGAAAGCAGAAGTCAGAATTGAGGGAATAGCGGGATGAAAGCATCATTTTACACACTGGGCTGTAAGGTTAATCAAAATGAAACTGGCGCTTTAATGCGCCTTTTTAGTGAAAACGGATACGAAATTGCCGCCGAGGGTGAAGCGGCAGACGTGTATGTTGTAAACAGCTGCACCGTGACGGCGGGCGGCGATAAAAAAAGCCGCCAGTGGCTGCGGCGCGCCAAGCGCGAACAGCCCGAAGCCGTGACAGTGCTGACGGGGTGCTTTCCGCAGGCATTTCCCGAAAGCGCTCTTGCAGTGATGGAGGCCGACATTATCACAGGCAGTGCCGCGCGCGGGCAAATTGTGGAGAATGTGCGCCGCTTTCTTGCCACAAAAGAGCGCATTGTGGATATTGTGCCCCATACCAAAGGCGAGGTGTACGAAGAACTGCCGCTGGAGGATTTGCAGGGGCACACGCGCGCGTTTGTGAAAATTGAGGACGGGTGCGACCGACACTGCACCTACTGCGTGATACCCAAAGCGCGCGGCAATGTGCGCAGCCGTGCCGAAAGCGATATCTTAAACGAGCTGCGTTTGCTATGCGAAAAGGGCTTTGCCGAAATGGTGTTGACGGGCATTAATTTATCCAGCTACGGCAAAGATACAAACACCAATTTGGAAGACATTACCCTAAAGGCCGCACAAATAGATGCGGTAAAGCGCATTCGCTATGGCTCGCTTGAGCCGGATTTGGTAACGGACGCATTTATCGAGCGCCTTTGCACATGCGACAAGCTTTGCCCGCAGTTTCATCTTTCGCTGCAAAGCGGATGCGACCGCACATTAAAGCGCATGGCGCGCCTTTACGATACCGCGCAATACGAAAACGTGGTGCAGCGCTTGCGCGCGGCATTTCCGCTTGCCACCTTTACTACGGATATCATCGTAGGCTTTCCCGATGAAAGCGAAGAAGATTTTGCCGAGAGTATGGCCTTTATTGAAAAAATTGGGTTTTTGAAGGTGCATGTGTTTAGCTATTCGCGCCGCGAGGGCACGGCGGCCGCAAAGCTGGCGGGGCAAATCCCCGAAGCGGTAAAGCTGGAGCGCTCGCGCGCGATGCAGCGCCACGCGGACGCTGTGCGCGCGAAGATAATCGGCGCGATGCGCGGCATGCACGAGGAAGTGCTGCTGGAAACACCTGTAAACGCAACCACCTTTACAGGCTACACGCGCAGCTATGTACCCGTTTTAATAAAAGCGCCACAGGCAAAACAGGGCGATATCGTGCCCGTTATTGTAGGGGAGTTTGACGGCGAGCGCGCTGCCGCCGAATGCGTAAGATAGTATCCTAAATACAAAAGCGGCTTTATACGAAAAGCTTTGCACATCCACGAATCGCGCACATAAAAAGGGCGGATGCATATTGCATCCGCCCTTTTTGAATCCCATTTTATTGCCCTTTTACAAGCTGCCGTGCAAGCTCTTTACGGCGCAGTGTTTCTTCAAGCGCCTGTGTGTAAACGCCGTTTTCAAACAGCAACACATCCCCTTCGCGAATAGCGTGCGGCAATGTGTGAAGCTTTTCTACTTTACAAACCTCGTCATCATCCACAAGGCGCACAAGCGCGCCGTCGATTGCGTCAACCGAATAATACATCCTGCACCTCTGCGTATTTTTAGATTTACATTTGCGGCTTTTGAACTAGCATCCTGTTTTGCCGCAGTCACATTTGCCGCATCCACTTTTGCCGCATGGTTAAATTTTTTCCGCTTGCAGCTTTACCGAGCCATCGGCCGCAACGTAGGCAAAAATGGTGCCGTTATGATCGGTGCGGTACACCACCGCGCCCATTTGCCGAAACGCGCTTTCCACCTCTTTGTGCGGATGGCCATATTCGTTATCTTTGCCGCAGCCGATAAATACGGCCT
>JAGPHI010000267.1 GCA_018055565.1 Oscillospiraceae bacterium
AGCCTCACGATGCTGGAAGAAGATATCGCCGTTCTCGTGGGAGCCGCGCATCGAGGGGTTTTCGGGGTTGAGCGCGTGTGCACGGAACGCGTTTACCGCGTCCATATCGGTCATCTCTGCAAGGTCAGCATAATCCCACACTGCAATTTTTTGCACTTCATGCGAGGTGCGGAAGCCGTCGAAGAAGTTGATAAACGGCACGCGGCCCTTGATGGAAGCAAGATGTGCCACAGCGGACAAATCCATAACTTCCTGCGGGTTTGTTTCTGCCAGCATGGCAAAGCCCGTTTGACGGCAGGCGTACACGTCGGAATGGTCGCCAAAAATGTTCAGCGCATGGCTGGCCACGGTGCGAGCCGATACATGGAACACGCTTGGCAGCAATTCGCCTGCGATTTTATACATGTTCGGAATCATAAGCAGAAGGCCCTGCGAAGCGGTAAAGGTGGTGGTGAGTGCGCCCGCAGCAAGCGAGCCGTGCACGGTGCCTGCGGCGCCGGCCTCGGACTGCATTTCTACAACCTTAACCTCCGTACCGAAAATGTTTTTCTGGTGTACCGCCGCCCATTGGTCCACACTATCGGCCATAGGGCTCGACGGCGTGATGGGATAGATGCCCGCAACTTCGGTAAACGCGTACGCTACGTGCGCGGCAGCCGTGTTGCCATCCATAGATTTTTTAATTCTTGGCATTTTTCTTCCTCCACAATTCATATATCTTCAGCATTTGTGCAACCGCAGCGCCGCCGCGCAAGGATTCGCGCTAGGCAAAGCGATTATTTTGCATTTTGCTCACTGCTTATTGTACCAAAAAACGCGCATAAAGTAAACCGTACAAAGCATTTTCTTCGCGTTGTTTTTACAAATGTACAAAAAATTTACCCTTTGTTCACTCTTTGACGCGCAGCGCGCGTTTTTTTGTATAAATGGCAAGCTAAAATTTGACACTTTTGCCAAAATAGAGTATTATTAACTGTACATAGGCTTTTGGATTTTGCCTTTACGATGATATAAAAGGAGTTTAATTTTTATGGACCCTGATGGTCTTAGTATCTTTATTTTATTTGCAGCGCTTTTGGCTGCCTTGCTTTCGGCTTGGCGCGCGGGCGCCGTGTGTGCCGAAGAGGAAGACAAGGCCGAATATTCTACCGCAATTGGCTTTTCCAGCCGCATAGCGGGGTATTTTTTGGCTTATGTATTTGCTTTCGGCTTTTCTGTTTTTTGGGCGTTTACGCGCGTTTCGGCATGGGGGCTTTGGCATATTGCGCTGTTTATCTGCGCGGTGCTTTTGTCGGTTGTGCTGTATGCGCTGGCCTTTTCAAAGGCCAAATGCGAAAACACTTGGTACGACACGCTTGTGCGCTATTCGCTGGGCGCTGTGTTCACCTTGCCTGCGCGCTTATTGTTTAAAGCGCTGCACATCACCGCCCGCGCCAATATCACCGAAGAGGCGCTGCTATCCTTTGTGGACGACGTGGAAGAGCAGGATTTAATCGACGAAAGCCAAAAGGAAATGATTACGAATATCTTCGAGCTTGACGATGTGACCGCCGGCGAAATCATGACGCATCGCACAGAGCTTACCAGCGTGGCCGACGACACGCCGCTTTGCGAGGTGGTGGCGCTGGCGCTGGCCGAGGGCTTTAGCCGCATGCCCGTATATCGAAAAACGATGGACGAGATTGTGGGCATTGTGTATGTGAAGGATTTGCTGGCGCTTTATAATGCGCCGCAGCGTGCAAACGCGCCTGTAAGCGAATTTATGCGCGCGGCCATGTTTGTGCCCGAGGCGTGCCACGCGCGGGAGCTTTTGATTGATTTTAAATTAAAGCACACGCAAATTGCCATTGTGGTAGACGAGTACGGCGGCACCGCTGGGCTTGTGACAATGGAGGACGTGTTAGAAGAAATTGTGGGCAATATCCAAGACGAGTTTGACGACGAGGAAGAGGATTTGCTGCCTATCGAGGGCGGGTTTTTAGCGGCGGGCAGCCTAGACCTTGAGGATTTGTTTGACGCGTTTGGCTTTGCCTTGCCCGATGACGAAAACGGCGATTACGATTCTGTGGGCGGCCTTGTGATTGACCGTATTGGCCGCATCCCCGCTGCGGGCGAGGATATTTCCGTTACCTTTGGCGGCATTGTGTTCACCGTTACCGAGGTGGGCGAGCGCCGCATTTTGCAAGTGCGCTGCACGCGTGAAACGCCGCTGGCGCACCTTGAAACCGACAAGGAGCAAACAGCCGAATGAGTATACAAAAGGAAGAAACCGTAACAAGCGAAGAAATTTTTGCAGGGCGCGTGATACGCGTTTTGCGCGATGAAGTGCTTTTAGAAAACGGCCTGCACGCCACGCGCGAGGTGGTGCGCCATAATGGCGGCGCAGCCGTGATTGCCATAGACGAAAACGACGCTATCACGATGATACGCCAATATCGGTATGCATCGGGCTGCGCGCTGTGCGAAATCCCCGCCGGAAAGCTGGAAAAAGGGGAGAACCCTTTTGCCGCCGCAAAGCGCGAGCTGGAAGAAGAAGCCGGCATTATCGCGGCCGAATATTACGACATGGGCTATATCATCCCCACCTGCGGCTACTGCGACGAAAAAATTTATCTGTATGCCGCAAAGGGCCTGACGCACACTGCGCAGCATTTGGACGCAGACGAATTTGTGAGCGTTTACACCTTGCCGCTGGCCGAGGCCGTGCAACAGGTGCTAAAGAATGAAATTACCGATGGCAAAACCGTGGCAGCCATCTTAAAGCTAAAG
>JAGPHI010000268.1 GCA_018055565.1 Oscillospiraceae bacterium
CAGCAAGGTTGCCGCCGACGAAACCGCCTCGCTGCTCATCCAGCGGATAAACGCAAGCGCCATATCTGCCTTTTTGCTGTGTATCGAAACGCCCAGCGAGCCGCCGCCCAAAACAGGCTGGTTGCCCGGCAAAAGCGCACAGGCCACATTTCCGCTTACGGCCGAATCACGGCCAAGCATGGTGGAAGCGTAGTTGCTGTATAAAATGGTCATTGCGCTTGCGCCCTGCGCAAAGCTGCTTGCGGTATCCGTCCACCAATTGCCGTGCACAGGGTTTGTAAAGCGGCGCAAACGAAGCACCTCTTGCAGCGCCTCGCACGCGGTTTCATTGGTTAGTGCCAGCGTGCCGTCCGCTGCAAACAGCTTGCCGCCCCGCGCATAATATCGCGCCAAAAATTCCGAGCACGCCACACCCGTGCTGCCAAGCGTTAATGTGGCACCGTATTGCACAGGCGAATGGGCACTAACGCTTTTGGTGAAAAACTCCGCCACAAGATTAAACTCTTCAAACGAAGTTGGCACTGTAAGCGGGCGCTTATATCGCTCTTGAAACAGGCGCTTTTGCTCTGTGTTTTCAAATAAATCCGTGCGGTAAAACAGCAGCGCCATGCTGGGCGTTGAGGGCAAAGCATACACATGCTTTCCTGCGCACGCATAGGTTTGCCACACGCCGTCTAAATACAAGGGCGCAAGCGTTTGTATCTCTGCGTCTATGGCGTCCAGCGGGCGCAAAATCTGCTCGGCCAGCCAGGGCATCCACATAACGTCCAATCGGATGACATCATAGATGCACGCGCTGGCCGCGCCGCAAGCAATTTCATACAATTCATCGTATTTATACACCGCCACATGTATTTGAATGCCGGTTTTTTCGGTGTATAGGCGCGCAAAGTGCTGCATAATCAGCGCTTCGGGGCTATCCAGTGCAAGCACATTGATGCTGCCGCTTGTTTTTGGCGGAATATGCTGCGGCTCAAACCATGTGCGAAAGCCGTAATTTGAAAGCGTGCGTGCTGCGGTCACGCTTTGTGAGGAAAGCTGCCCCAGCAGCGTTTGCGCAGCCTCTTTACCCAGCATGCGATAATTGAGCTCGTATTTCACAAAATCGTTTTCCGGCATGGTAAACAGTGGCGCCGCCGTGCAAATTTGCGTTGTAGCGCCATGATAAAAATTTTCTCGCGTGTCCTTCACCGCTTCGGCATAGCCATATTCCGACAACAAAATCGCGTCCGGCGCCCCGCTTGCAAACAGCGCAAGCGCAATTTGCCCTTTACGGCGCGCGTCCCCTTCCATATGGGTAAACGGGCGATGCGCCGCTTGCATCTTAGCGGTAAACCCGCGCAAAAACTCGCTTTCGCTGGAAAAGCGCAGGCTGTCTGTCAGCACGGAAATATCGGCAAAATCGCTTTTCACGGCGTAATCGGCCATGTCGCGGCCGCACGCCTCATAATCAAAGCCGATATACGCGCCTGCCTCGCCCGCACGCCGCCCCACAAAAATCACCTCGTGCGGCAAAAACCCGTGCGCGCTATAATATGCGCTTGCATTGTCCATAGCCGTAAACACGGCAACGCCTGCGGCCAGCCCCGCGCGAATTTCTCGCAAAAGGCTTTCTTCGGTGCGGATATCATCGTTTGAAATATATTGCACCACATGATAGCCCATATTTTGTGCGTGTGTTTTAAAGCTCATGTAAAAATCTACATAAGGCTTGAAATATAAGTTTGGCAAAATAACCGCAAGCGTTTTCGAGTTGCCCGTGCGCAAGATTTTTGCTTTTTCATTTGCCGTATAGCCAAGCGCGCTGGCCGCCTCCATCACCTGACGGATTTTTTTGCTGCTGACATTGCCATTGCTATTCAGCACATTCGACACAGTGCCCTGCGACACCCCCGCTTTAATTGCGATGTCCTTAATGGTAGGCATTGGCTGCCTCCACTCCTTCCTCTTTTATAAATTGACACGTCATTATTTGCTTTTTATTATACTACACATTGCGGCAAATAGCACCAAAAATCTGCAAATTGCAAAATACTATGTGCAAAATATCTTAAATTGCGGCAAATTATACAGCGTTTTGCTAAAATGTTTTCAATTTTTAGAAAAATTATTGACACGTCACAATTTTGTGTTTATACTGGCACTAGTACATAGCCGAAGCAGCGCTGCAAGCCTGCGCGGCAAGCTTGTGCGGCAAGCCTGCGCGGCTAGCAAACAGGAGCACACGATTGAACGTAAACGTTCAATCTGCATTTTGGCCTTTTGAGCAGTATGTGTTTTGTTCAAATTCGGCTTTGCCGAACCGCACAATTTCAAGAAAGGAATGGTATTAAGATGAACTTTCAGCAAATACAGGCAGACATATGGAAACGCAAGGAGGCAAGCAAGGTGTTAATTGGCGCGCATCGCGGCACTTGGGGCGGCGGCATCGTGCAAAACACCATAGCGGCTTATCAAAACGCGTTAATGCATGGCGCAGATATCATTGAAATGGATGTTATACAATCTACCGACGGCGTGTTTTACGCATTGCATGACGGCGTGGAAAAACAGGTGTTTGATTTTACAAAAGACATTCGCACAATGTCTAGCGCCGAGATTGACGCGCTGCCGCTTGTGAATGTGCTGGGCTTGCCAATGGATTGCCCCCTTTGCCGCATGGACGACGTGCTGGAAACCTTTAAAGGCAAATGCCTGATTAACGTGGACCGTTCGTGGTATTACTGGGAAGACGTGATTCGGCAATTGAATCGTCACAATATGTC
>JAGPHI010000269.1 GCA_018055565.1 Oscillospiraceae bacterium
GCCTTGTTGCGCAAAAATATGCGGTGCGCGTGTTCGCGGGCACGCAGCGTGCCGCTGCCGCGCTTGCACGGGATTTCACGGCGGCGGGGCTTTTGGCCGAGGCCTATCATAAAGCGCCTGTGCTGCAAAGCGGGCGCGTTGCAGTGGTAGAGGGGCATCTTTCGGCGGGCACGGATTATCCGTTTGCAAAATATGCGGTGTTTACCAGCCGCCGCCACGGGCAAAGCGAACAATCTGGCCAAAAACGCAAAGCAAAAGGCAAGGGGCTTTCCAGCCTTACCGACATTACGCCCGGCGATTATGTGGTGCATCAAAACCACGGCATCGGCGTGTATGTGGGCATCGAGCGCATTGATTTGCAAGGCGTGGTGAAAGATTATATCAAAATCAGCTACGACAAGGGCGATACACTGTATGTGCCTGTTACGCAGCTGGATATCATCAGCCGATACACCGCCCCCGGCGATGGCGAGCGCGTGAAGCTGGCAAAGCTAGGCGGCACCGAGTGGACAAAAACCAAAAACCGCGTGCGCGCCGCCACAAAGGAAATGGCAAAGGAGCTCATTTCCCTGTATGCCAAGCGGCGCGAAGCGCCGGGCTATGCCTTCCCCGCGGACGCAGACTGGCAAAGCGATTTTGAAACACGCTTTGAATACGATGAAACCGAAGACCAATTGCAAAGCACCGCAGAAATCAAGCGCGACATGGAGCGCGCGCACCCGATGGATCGCCTTTTGTGCGGCGATGTGGGCGTGGGCAAAACCGAAGTGGCGCTGCGCGCCGCTTTCAAATGCGTGATGGGTGCGCGGCAGTGCGCAGTTTTGGTGCCCACCACCATTTTGGCATGGCAGCATTATAACACCATGCTTTCACGCATGGAGGCTTTTCCGGTAAAAATTGGCCTTTTATCGCGCTTTCGCACGGCAAAACAGCAAAAAGAAACCATCAAGGGCCTTGCCGACGGCACCGTGGATATCGTGGTGGGCACGCACCGCATGCTGCAAAAGGATATCAAATTTAACAGTTTGGGCCTTGTGATTATCGACGAAGAGCAGCGCTTTGGCGTGAAAGATAAGGAAAAGCTGAAAGAAAGCTTTATCAGCGTGGATATGCTGACGCTTTCGGCAACGCCGATTCCCCGCACGCTCAATATGGCCATGAGTGGCATTCGCGATATGAGCACCATTGCAGAGCCGCCATTTGAGCGCCGCCCGATTGAAACCTATGTGATGGAATATGATGATACGGTGATTGCCGAGGCCATGCGCAAAGAGCTGGCGCGGGGCGGGCAGGTGTATTATCTGCATAATCGCGTGGAAACGATTGACCTTTGCGCTGCGCGCATCGGCGAAAAGCTGGACAATGCCCGCATTGCCACCGCGCACGGGCGCATGTCGGAAGAGGAGCTTTCGCGCGTGTGGCAGCAGCTGATGGATGGCGAAATTGACGTGCTGGTGTGCACCACCATTATTGAAACAGGCGTGGACGTGCGCAATTGCAACACGCTGATTATCGAGGATGCCGACCGCATGGGCCTAGCGCAGCTGTATCAAATACGCGGGCGCGTGGGGCGCAGCGGGCGCAAGGCCTATGCCTACTTTACGTTTCGGCGCGATAAGGTGCTTACGGATATTGCCGCAAAGCGCCTTTCGGCCATACGCGAATTTACATCGTTTGGCTCGGGCTTTCGCATTGCCATGCGCGATTTGCAAATACGCGGCGCGGGCAACCTTTTGGGGCAAAGCCAGCACGGGCACATGGAAGCTGTGGGCTATGAGATGTATGTAAAGCTGTTAAACAAGGCAATTGCCGAGGAAAAAGGCGAATATGTAGCCGCCGACAAAACCGATTGCTTGATTGACGTAACGCTGGACGCGTATATCCCCGAGCGCTATATCGAAGATGCAGCGGGCCGCATTGAGGCGTATAAGCGCATTGCGGCAATCGCAAACCCCGACGATGCCAGCGACGTGCTGGATGAATTGATTGACCGCTACGGCGATGTGCCCAAAAGCGTGTCGGGGCTTGTGGATATCAGCTTAATTCGCGTTTTAGCCGCCGAGGCAGGCATTTATGAAATTACGCAAAATAAAGACGCGCTGATTTTTTATTCCGACAAGCTGGATTTGGCGGCGCTGCGCCCGCTTTTGGCCGACATGGGCAAGCGCGTTTTGGTAAACGCTTCGGGCAAGCCGTATCTATCGGTAAAGCTTTTGCAGGGCGAAACGCCCATCGACGTGATGAACGCGGTGTTTCGCTCGCTGGGCAAATCACAATAAATGGTTAAACGCAAAATGCGCCGCATCCCCATTCTGACCTCTTACTTCTAATCTCTATTATCTAGCATCTAAACGTAGGGGCGGATTCTATATCCGCCCGCAAAAAATCGCAGAAATCCATTCCGTCCCTGCGCGTAATCAAAGGATAAAGCGTAAAAGCCGAGCGAACAATATCCATAGGATATTGTTCGCTCGGCTTTTTGCATTAGATTTTGCAAAACACTTAACGCGAACAATTCGCGCAAACGCTTAACGAAACACTTAACGCAAATGTAATTGCATCAAGCAATAGCAACCGCACTTACACAATCGCATCCGCTTAAAAAATACAAAACAAACGTAAAAACTTACAGCGCGTGCCATACGTTTTGCAAATGCTGCACGGCAAAAGCAGCGTTTGCGGGCGTGGTTTCTTCCAGCAGGGTGTGCAAAAACGGCTTTTCGTTTTTGATAAAGCGTAAAATGGGCGCAT
>JAGPHI010000270.1 GCA_018055565.1 Oscillospiraceae bacterium
CCCCTGCTCGGCGCAGGTGTTGTGCCAATTCAGTTCTTTGCATAGATAAGCCTCCTTATATAAATTGTGTTATCCTACGTGCAAGGAAATCCATTTTTTATTATCGCGCATCCGCCTTTGGCGGGCGTTTTTTGATTTAAATGGCCGTGGCAAAGCCACATGGCCAATAATAACTGCTTTGCAGGTATTATCGCATATCCTGCGGGTATGCGATAATTGCGCATCCGCCTTTGGCGGGCGCTTTTAAATTTAAATGGCCGTGGCAGAGCCACATGGCCAATAATAACCACTACGTGGTTATTATATCACACCTGCACAGATATGTTGTAAAATTTGCAAAAAATATGATTATTTTGTCTAAATTTTGAATCGATTATTGCCTTTGGGCAGTTATAGCGTTTTCAAAAAACAAACGTTTTACATAAAAAAGAACGGTTTGCCAAAGCAAACCGTTCTTTTTTATATACTCTTTCTATTACCTGCGCCTTTACTGCTTTACGCTTGTGCGGCGCAAGGCCCTGCTTGATGGCTTATGCGTTTTAATTGGTTTCGGCATTTACAAAATCTGCACGATACGGCGTAAAGATATCCAAAAGCGTGCCTTCGGCGCTAATAAGCTTGCAGCCGTGCGCAAGATGCGGCGGCACATAAATGGTGTCGCCTTTTTCAATGGGATACACCTTGTCTTCGATATAAAATTCGAACACGCCGCCAGCGCAATAGGCCAGCTGCTCGTGCGGATGCGTGTGCGTTTCGCCTACGGCGCCATTTTCAAAATGCACTTCCACAAGCATTAAGTTTTTGTCGTGGGCCTTTACTTTTCGGCTTAACTTCCCTTCCACCAAAACTTCGGATTGGCACGCTTTATCTTGTACATAATGCAGCATTTATATTTCCTCTTTTCATTTTATTATAAGCAAATTATAGGATAATTCGCCTTATTGAAAATACGCGCTTAGATGCATGGGCGCAAAGATGCCCTTATCGGTAACCACGCCATCGCAAAGCTTTGGCGGCGTAATATCAAACGCGGGATAATAACCCTGCACACCCGGCAACGTGAGCTTGGTTCCCATCGATTCGAGCACCAGTGCGGGGTCTCTGGCTTCAATTGTAACGCTTTGTACATTGCGGTGCGCTGGGTTGGGCGTGCCTGTAACATAATAGGGCACGCCGTGATAGGCCGCAGCAAGGGCAATTTGAAACGTGCCAATTTTGTTGATGATATGCCCGTCCATTGTGATAACATCGGATGCACTGGTGAAGATATCCACCTTGCGGCTTTGCATAACGTATGCGGGCATATTGTCGGTAATCACCGTTACGTCAAAGCCCATATCGCAGCCCACGCTTGCCGTGAGGCGCGCACCTTGAAAATAGGGGCGTGTTTCGGGGCAAATCAGATGAATTGCGCTGCCCGCCTCTTTACAATGACGCAGCGTGGTGCCAAGTACTGTTTCGGCAAAGCACTGTGTCATAATGGTGCCATTATGCGGGATTTTCTCAGCGAGATAGCGCCCCACTGCCGTGTATTTTTGATAATTATTATTGATGTAGTGATACGCATATTCAAATAAAACGTTTGTGAGTGCGGTGCCAGTTTGCCCCGCGGCCAGCGCTTCTTGCGCGGCGGCAAGCGCGCCGTTTGTAATGGCCGTCATTTTGGCGGCAGTGGTGGGGCGCGCATTTGAAAGCGTGTGCGCCGCGCTCGTTAAAAACGGCATCAAATCTGCAATGCCTTTGGCCTGCGCTTCGTGGGCCGCCAGCGCCATACCCATAGCGGCAGCAGTGTATGGCCCCGCGCTTTGCGTAACCATATCGGCGATAGCCTGCGCCACGTCGGTGTAGCTTTCGCAGCACACATATTCCGTGCGCAAAGGGTAAATGCGCCTGTCAAGTATTTTCACTTTACCCTTATCAAACCAAGCTACATTCTCATATTGCAGCATAAAAGCAAGGTCTTTATCCGCACGTTCCATCAAAATTGCCCTCTTTCTTGTTTGCATTGTCCAGCGTTTTTTGAGCCTCTGCGCAAGCTTTAAGCAGCGTGGCAACATACGCTTCGCCGCATAAATGCTGCTGGCGATGGATGATAAAACGCTTGCCCGCAAGCACACAAATGCGCTCTGCATAAACACGGGCATTTGCATCTTGCACCTCGGTGATATCGCGCACCTTTGCATCGCCAATGACGCGGCGGCAAAGCTCGGTGCCGCAAAAGCCTGCTGCATCGCATAGAATATCGCGCAAATACCATTCGATAAAGGCAGCACTTTGCGCCATGATATCGGTGCCCTGTGTTTGCAAAATGGCTTTTGCTTTTGTAAAAAAATCATCAATAATCTCTACAACGCTTTGCTGCACCCATGCGGTGAAGCGCGTTTTTTCGGCGCTGTTTGGCATGGTGGCTTCGGCATTGGCCCATGCAAAAATTAAGTTGGCAATCATATTGCCGATATCATAGCCCGCTGGGCCGTAAAAAGCAAATTCGGGGTCCAGCACCATTGTTTTTTCGTCGTTAATTAGCACCGAGCCGGTATGCAAATCCCCATGCAAAAGCGATTGCGCTTTGGTGACAAACAGCTGTTTGAGCTTTGCGGCCTCTAAAAGCAAGGGCGCATCTTCATACAGTGCTTGCTGCAAAAAATCGGCGTTTGGTGCAAAGAGAACATTATCCCCGCCGTAATCTGTAAAGGGGTTTGTAAATACAAGGCGCTCGGTAATATCGCAAAGCGCTGGGTTAATAAAGCG
>JAGPHI010000271.1 GCA_018055565.1 Oscillospiraceae bacterium
CACTGCCAAGCAAAATCCGCTTATTTTTACGCCTATTCGGCTTTTTCGTCAATGCGCACCAATAAATGCTCGATGCGTTGGTCGTCCATTTTTTCTACCGTGACGGTAAGGGCTTTATACACAAAGCTTTCGCCCTCGGCGGGGATATGCTCGAATGTGTCGAGCGCCCAGCCCGCCATGCTTGTGCGTGCGCACTCGAAATGCTTATCGGTGAAATCCAGCTCCTCAAACACATCTTCGATGTCCGCATCGCCCGACACACGATACAGCCCCTCGCTGATTTTTTCTATCAAAATTTCGCGCGTGTCGGTTTCGTCCCATATTTCGCCCACCAGCTCTTCCAGAATATCCTCCAACGTCACCACGCCCAGCGTGCCGCCGTAATCATCGGTAACAATGGCCATATGCTGCTTTTTACGCCGAAACTCGGCCAAAAGGCTGCTAATGCGGCGCGTGCGATACACAAACAGCACTGGGCGCATAATCTCTCGCGGCAAAGGCTCTTTGCCTTTTGCCAGCGCTGCCAGCACGTCTTTTGCATATAAAATGCCGATAATATTATCCACGCTGCCCTCGTATACCGGCACGCGCGAGTATCCGTCCTCCACGCACGCGCGAACCACGTCCTCTTTATCGGCAAACGATTCAAGCGCCCGCATATCCACGCGCGGCACCAATATTTCTTGCACGGTGATGTTGTTAAACTCAATGGCAGACTGGATGATGCCCGTTTCCTGCCTGTCCAGCACGCCCTCTTCTTCCACGGTGTCGATAATGGTTTTCAGCTCATCTTCTGTAACCGAGGGCTGTATGTTCAGCTCTGCACCGCGGCGGCCTGTAAAGGTGTGCTTGATCTGCACAAAAATCCACACAAAAGGCGTGAGCACGGTTTTTAAAAAGGCCAGCGGCCTTGCCACAAACAAATTTACGCGTTCGGCATTGTCTTTTGCATAGCTTTTAGGCAAAATTTCGCCAAAAATTAACACCAAAATGGTAATCGCCACTGTGGCTACGGCCGCGCCCGATTCGCCTAAAAGCGCCGTTGCAATCAACGTGGCCAGCGACGCGGACGAAAGGTTTACCACGTTATTGCCTATCAAAATGGCCGACAACGTTTTGTCGTAATCCTCTGCGTTATGCAGGGCGATGCCCGCGGTTTTGTCGCCATCCTCTGCGCGTTTTTTCAGCCGCAGCTTGTTTACAGACGAAACAGCCGTTTCACTGGCCGAAAAAAACGCTGAAAACACCAGCAGCAAAGCAAGTGCCAAGTAAATACTGGGGCCCGGGTTATCCAAAAATAATCAACTCTACTTTCTTTATGAAATATATTAGATAATACCAGTATTTGCCGCATTTGTAAAGGGGAAACCGATCAGCGCTGCATAAAAACCCAAATTGTACGCAGAAAAACGCAAAAACGGATTTTATACCCGCCCACAAATCCCCTCACGCCGTAGGGGCGGATTCCATATCCGCCCGCGAATCAAATCATGCACCGTAGGGGCGGATTCCATATCCGCCCGTGAACACGCACCATCGCACGCGGCATCATCCCAAATATTGGGGTACCCTTTGTTCCTTTTTAGGCATGCAGGATATGCTCCGCTTTCGGGCGGATATAGAATCCGCCCCTACACACACAACATCAAATTTTGGCCATCGAATAATCGGTTGATGCATCCGCCCGCAACAAAACCCGCACGCAAATCCCCCCGCAAACAAAACGCCCCTGCTTTGATGCAATCCGCATCTAGCAAGGGCGTTTTACTTACTGCTTATTTGCCGTAATAGGCTTTCAGATACAGGTCTTTAATTTCGCTGACAAGGGGGTACACTGGGTTTGCCGTGGTGCACTGGTCCTCAAATGCTTTGTACGAAAGCTCCTCTACCTTAGAGGTAAATTCGCCCTCTTTTACGCCACAATCTTTGATGGTGCTGGGGCGCTCCACTGCTTTAATCAAATCGCGCACGGCTTTAATCAGGCTTTGCACGCCCTCTTCGGTAGTAGAGGCCGGCAGGCCGAGATAACGCGCAATTTTTGCATAGCGCACGTCGGCGATATATTCCTTATATTTCGGGAACGAAGCAAATTTGGTGGGCTTTTGTGCGTTGTACGCAATCACGTACGGCAGCATAATGGCGTTTGCGCGGCCATGCGGAATATGAAATTCGCCGCCCAGCTTGTGCGCCATCGAGTGATTCAGCCCTAAAAACGCATTGGTAAACGCCATGCCCGCAATGGCCGAGGCATTGTGCATTTTTTCGCGCGCCTTATGGTCGCCCTCGTGGAACGAGCGCTCTAAATACGTAAACACCAGATAAATCGCGTGCAGGGCAAGGCCGTCGGTGAAATCGCTGGCCATTACAGACACATACGCTTCGATGGCGTGCGTTAAAACGTCAAGGCCGGTATCCGCCACAATGCTTTTTGGCATCGACCATGTGAACTGCGGGTCAATAATGGCCACATCGGGCGTAAGGGCATAATCGGCAAGCGGATACTTGATATTGCCGTTTGCCTTATCGGTGATAACGGAAAAGCTTGTTACCTCGCTGCCTGTGCCCGAAGTAGTGGGGATGGCAACCAGCTTTGTTTTATTGCCAAGCTCGGGGAATTTAAATGCGCGCTTGCGGATATCCAAAAAGCGCTGGCGCAGGCCGTCAAAGCTGGTTTCGGGGTGCTCGTAAAACAGCCACATGCCTTTGGCCGCGTCGATGGCGCTGCCGCCGCCGATGGCAATAATCACAT
>JAGPHI010000272.1 GCA_018055565.1 Oscillospiraceae bacterium
TCAGCGCCATACAATTTTTGATACCCGGCGCTATGGTGCTGGATTTATTTGCGGGCTCTGGCCAAATGGGCATAGAGGCGCTTTCGCGCGGGGCAAAGGGCTGCGTGTTTATTGACCAAAATCGCGACGCATCTGACATAGTGCAAAAAAATTTGCGCGCGGCGCATTTGTTTGAAAAGGCACGCGTGGCAAACACCGAGGCCGTAAGCTATCTCAGCACGTGCAAAGAGCAATTTGATATTTTGTTTTTGGACCCGCCTTATTATCAAGACACCATCGCGCAGATTTTGCCGCGTGTGGCGTGCATTACCGCGCCGGGCGGCATTGTGCTGTGCGAAACCGAGCTTGCCGCGGTGCTGCCGCAGGATGTGCCATGCGATGCGGGCGGCCTGCACATGGCCAAACAATACCGCTATGGCAAAGTGCTGGTAACAAAATATATTGCCGATTAAACGCACGCGCTTATGCGCGACACGCCTATAAAACGGGCGTTATCGGCTATTGCCGATGGCTGCGGCAATGCTAAGGCCACGCTGCGGCGATGCCATTTCCCTTTGAAAGGATGTTGATTGTACCATATGCGTATTGCAATTTGCCCCGGCAGCTTTGACCCTGTAACCAAAGGGCATTTAGATATTATTCGGCGTTCGTCTGCCCTGTTTGACAGGGTAATCGTGCTGGTAATGGTAAACCCCGCAAAGCACCCCGCGTTTACAACCGAGGAACGTGTGGATTATCTAAACCGTGCCATTGCCGATATCCCGCACGTGCAAGTAGATGTGTATAAGGGCCTTTTGGCCGATTATGCGCGCAATGTGGGCGCATGCACCATCATTAAAGGCCTGCGCGCTGTAACGGATTTTGAATTTGAGTTTCAGCAAGCGCTTACCAATAAAAAGCTGAATCCCAATTTGGAAACGATGTTTATGATTACCAATTCCGAATATATGTACCTGTCGTCCAGTATGGTAAAGCAGGTGGCGGGTTTTGGCGGCGACGTGACGGACTTTTTGCCCGAGAGCATTTGTGCCGATATCGTAAAGCGCCTTTGCCCCGATAAAATTTGATAAAACACAGCTGCAAGGTATAAAAAGCGTACAGCCTTGTGCAGAAGATATGGCAAAGAGAATGCACTCTTTGCCCCGTGGAAAGGAAGTATAAACCATATGAGTATTGACGATTTGCTGGATTTGATGGATGAAACGCTGGAGGAGGCGTTTAATCTGCCGTTTACAGGCGGTAAGCGCATGGTGGACGTAGACAAGGTGCGCGATATTATAGACGATATCCGTTTAAATTTGCCCACCGAAATCCGCCAAGCGAAAGCCATCGTGCAAGATAGAGCCGACATCGTGGCCACTGCGCGCAAAGAAGCAGAAATGCTGGTGAAGCGCGCCGAGGACCGCGCACGCATTTTGGTAAGCGACGAGGAGATTGTAAAGGCGGCGCAGCAGCGCGCCACCGAAATTGTGTCCAGCGCACAAAGCCACGCGCGTGAAACACGCACAAAAGTGACGGATTATTGCGAGAATATGCTTAAAAACACCGAGGAACAGCTGACTAAAAGCACGCTTGAGGTAAAAAGCCTGCGCACCAATTTGCGCAAATCTGCCGCTGGAAATTAGTATAAAAAATAAAATACTTACAAAATTGGCTTGACAATTAATCTCTATTGATATAAAATATCAATAGAGATTAATTGATATTGTAATGTCTTATCGTATAGCAATAGAGTAAACAGGCAATATTGTAGGCATGCTTGTAAAGGAAGTGCATATCATCGAACGGAATACTATTCAGCGCACGCTTGTGTATCAAACCGTGCAAAAGCTGGCCAATCACCCAACAGCCGACGAGGTTTACAATGCGGTGGGGAAAAAACATCCAAACATCAGCAAGGCAACGGTGTACCGTAATTTAAACGGCCTTGTTGCACAGGGGCTGATGGGGCGCGTGCATGTGCCCGATGCCGCCGATAAGTTTGACCATCGCATCGAGCCGCATTATCATATTTTTTGCCGTAAATGCGGCGCATTTGCAGATGCGGGCGAGGGATATGACCAAAGCTTAGACGAGCGCATTGCGCTTGCCACCGGCTTTAAAAGCCCACACCATGACCTGTTTTTTACAGGCCTTTGCGCGTCCTGCGCTGCGCAGGAGCAAGACGAAAAGCGCGCTTAGTATGCGGCGCAAACTTTTGTTATAAGCCGCATTTGCGGTTTATGCCGATAGAGATAATCGGTGATAAAAATTTATTGGAGGTAAATGTTATGGAATTAAAAGGGTCGAAAACAGAACAAAACTTGATGGCTGCGTTTGCAGGGGAAAGCCAAGCGCGCAACAAATACACCTATTATGCTTCTAAAGCAAAAAAAGAGGGCTACAACAAAATCGCCTCGGTATTTGAAGTAACCGCCGGCAACGAAAAAGAGCATGCTGAAATTTGGTTTAAGCTCTTGCATGGCGATGCTATCCCCGACACCATGACCAATCTTGCCGATGCGGCAAGCGGCGAAAACTATGAGTGGACAGACATGTACGCCGGCTTTGAAAAAGACGCTAAGGAAGAGGGCTTTACCAAAATTGCCTCTTTGTTTGCAATGGTAGGCAAGATTGAAAAGCGCCACGAAGAGCGCTATCGCGCCATGAAAGAAGAGCTGGAAACAGGCACGCTGTTTGCCCGCGAAACCGAGCAAGCTTGGTACTGCTCGAACTGCGGCCACGTGCATATCGGCAAGCACGCACC
>JAGPHI010000273.1 GCA_018055565.1 Oscillospiraceae bacterium
TAATGTTTCCGACAATTTGCAATATTCGGAAATGCTGCAATTTTGGCGCACAATGAAAGAGCCTGTGAAAGCGCGTTGCGACCAGCTTGGCACGGGTATTGCATTTATGCAAGAGGGCGAGCATTTATATCTGGTGCGCAATCTTTTAACCAGCAGCTATTATAAATACGGCATATTGATTTTGGAAGTAGACACCACTTACTTATTTGGCGATATGGAGGGCGTGCCCTTTACCGACGGCTATTGCGTGTGGCTGGGGGATACTGTGCATCACTCAAAAAATGGCGTGCAAATGGCGTGGGATGATGCACTGCAAGCAAGCGCCGTAGAATACGGCGAGGTAAACGGCGTAACGGCGGTGTATGGGCAGATAAAAGAACGCAATTATCCGATGCGCTACATCATGCCTGTGAATATGCAGCTGGTGTACGGCCAGCTGCAAAGCACAAAAATCATTTTAATTGCCTTGTGCATTATTTTGCTGCCGCTTTTGGGCATTGTGCTTTTATTCTTTTATAAAAAGGTTACGCAGCCGATGGACAAATTTATGTTGGCGGCCAAAAAGATTGAAGAGGGCAATTTTGGCACACATTTGGATGCAGACGATTTGGCAAGCGCCGAATTTGGCTATCTTGGCGACAGCTTTAATAATATGAGCGATAAGCTGCAATATCAGTTTGAACGCATATATAAGGAAGAGCTTGCCTTGCGCGATGCGCGCATCATGGCGCTGCAAAGCCAAATTAACCCGCATTTCTTAAATAACACGCTGGAGATTATCAACTGGGAGGCGCGGCTTTCGGGCGATATCAAGGTGTGCAAAATGATTGAAGCCCTGAGCACGATGCTTAGTGCCGCGATGGACCGCAATGCCCGCCCGCTTGTGCATTTATCTGAAGAGCTGATGTATGTGGATTCGTATCTATACATCATCCGCGAGCGTTTGGGCAAGCGCCTTGCCATTTTTAAAGAGATTGACGAGGATTTACTGGATTGCTTTGTGCCGCGCCTTGTGTTGCAGCCCATTATCGAAAATGCGGTTGAACATGGCGTAAACCCCACACGGCAGGGCATTATCACCATTCGCGCTTATCAAAAGGACGGTAAGCTATATTTAGAAATTGAAAACGACGCGGCATTATCCGAGGAAGATCAGCGCCGCATCGAGGCGCTGCTTTGCGATGAAGTTGCGCCGGAAGGGTATGGCAGCACCTCGCTTGGCATCCGCAATGTAAACCAGCGTTTGAGGATTTTGTACGGAAACGACTGCGGTTTATTGGTGGAAATGACCAATGAAGGCAAAACACTTTCGCGAATTTGTATCCAAATTCAACAAGGCTGACAATATTAGGCAACAAAAAACAAGTTCGTTCATTTTGCTTTTGGCATAAACGGTATATGATGTAATCACAGGGGAACCACCCCTTTCGTAACAAAAAATTGGAGGGTTAATATCATGAAAAAAGCATTAGCACTTGTTTTGGCGCTTGCGCTTAGCACGTCTGTGTTTGCCAGCTGCGGCAAGGCGCCCGCTTCCACACCCGCTTCCACCCCGGCGTCCACCCCAGCTTCTACTCCGGCTGTTGAACCGGCAAAGCCCGTTGAAATTCGCGTTGTTACCTCTTACGGCGGCGATGACGGCAACCGTGTAAACTATGAAACCGCAGTGAAAGCGTATGAAGCTGCCACAGGCAATAAAGTTGCGGACGAGTCTGCAACATCCAACGAAGAGTGGAAAGCCCGCGTCATGGCCGACTTTCAAACAGGCTCTGAGCCCGACGTGCTCTTCTACTTCAACGGCGTTGACTCCAATGAGTTTGTGAAAAACAATAAAGTGGTTTCGATTGAAGAAATCCGCAAAGAATATCCCGACTATGCTTCCAACATGAAAGACGGCATGCTGCCCGCTTCGCCCGCCGATGGCAAGCAGTATTCCATCCCCGTGAATGGCTATTGGGAAGGCATGTTCGTCAACAAAAAGGTTTTAAAAGCCTGCGATGTTGAAGTGCCCGGCCCCACCACCACATGGGATCAGTTTATGGAAATGTGCGAGAAAATCAAAGCAAAGGGCTACACCCCCATCGCTTGCTCGCTGCAAGAAGTGCCGCACTATTGGTTTGAGTTCCCCATTTTGAACGAAGGCAGCCTGACAAAGCATGTGGCTGTGCCGGCTTCTGCTACGGATGATGCAGGCAAGCGCTGGGTAGCAGGCCTTAACACCGTGAAAACCATGTACGAAAAAGGCTATTTCCCCAAAAACACCCTTACCGCTACCGATGCCGACACCTTCCAAATGATGGCCGACGATAAAGCTGCGTTCGCAGTAGACGGCTCGTGGAAAGTGGGCTGGTTCACAGGCAGCAAGGATGCCGAAGGCAAAGTCATTCCTGGCAACGTAGAAAAGCTTGAAGATTACACCGTTACTTATGTGCCTGGCAAAGGCGAGCGCAAAGCCACAGACATCGTGGGCGGCCTTTCGATGGGCTACTACGTCACCCGCAAAGCATGGGAAGACCCCGCAAAGCGCGAAGCCGCTGTGAAATTTGTGCAGGCAATGACCACCGATGAAGTGGTAAACACCTTCTCGGCCGGCGCACCCACCGCATTGAAATCCGGTATGGCTGTTCCCGCAGACCCCAACTCGCTGACCAAAGATGCCATTGCAATGTTTAATGGCGCAACAGGCCTTGCCCCCGCCGTGCAGGATTCCTTGAACGGCACTGCCCGCAAAGTGT
>JAGPHI010000274.1 GCA_018055565.1 Oscillospiraceae bacterium
ATTGCGCTTGCTCCAGCGAGGCTTTGGCGTAATCGTATTTTTCTGCCACGGCCTTGCCCGCGCTTGCCATTGCAAATTTGGCTTCTTCTGCTGCGCCTTGTGCTGTTTGCACAATATTTTGCAAAATTTTTCTTGTGTTTGAATCCATCGTAAATAGCCATCCTTTCGTGCAGCAGGAAAGCGCATGCCTGCCTGCTTGCGTGGTTGATTGATAGTGTTGGTGCCGATTTGTTATCAGTATAGCACAGATGCGTGTGCGAGAAAAGTGTATTGTATAAATAATCCGTTTACGGATTATATACTTTGCACCCGCTTATGGCGGGCGCTTTTGTATCATATGGCGGCAGCAAACGCGCTATGGCAAAGTATATGCGCGCCGCGTTCGGTTTACTTCAGCGCTTTTTCCAGTGCGGGCGCAAGCGTGGCGGAATCCGGCGCCATCACCGCCAGCACCTCGCCGCTTTTCAGGGTTTTCACAACGGCGTTTTTGGCAATTTCGTATTGATCGGGCAAATAATTTTCCATGTTTTTGGTTTGCAAATCCACATAATTTTGCACAGCGCTTTGCACAGCATCCTCGCGCCCAGAGGCAGGCTGAATGATGGCAACGCAATACGCATGCACATTTAAAAAGCTGCACGACACGGCAAAATCCTGCACGTCCTCGGGTGCAAGGCCCAGCATCGCAAAAATAGAATCGGCCATTTCGCTGTCTTTATCGGACACGATGGCAAAGCTTTCATTTTCTTCGGCGCCGCGCGCGGCTTCGATAATGGCGGCGTAATCCTTCGGCGCGCCGGAATTGGCGCTGCCACCGCAGGCAGATAGTGTAAACATCAGCGCAAAAGCGCAAAAAATTGCAACTATTTTTTTCATAGTAAAACTCCTTAATAAAACGGTTTTTTTAAAACGGAAACGGGCACGCGCAAGCCCGCGGCGGCGCGCGCAAGCCGCTTGCGTAAAGCACAAACGTAAAGCACATACGTAAAGCATAAACACCATGCACCTATGCCTAGCCAACACGCAAAGCACACACATAAAGTAGCCTACGCGCGGGGTTTACGGCAGCACGCGCAGCAACACATAGCCCGTCAGCACCGATAGCGCCACAAATAAAAACAACGCATGATAAAAAAACATGGCGCGGGCCAGTGCGCGGCGGCTTTGGTTTTTTTGCACAAAAAACCCGAAAATAACGCTGATCACAGCCCCCACAAACGGCAAAGAAAACAGAAACAGATAGAAAACATAGCGAGCTGTTGTTAAAAAAGGCTCGCTAGTTTGTGTTGCATCGGCCTGTGTGCGTGTGCCGCAGGTGGTGCAAAAGGCAGCTTCTTCGGTAAGCGTGCTTGCACAGTTTGAACAATACATGATATTACCCCGTTTCTTGCACAGTGTGTGCATGTCGTGCTGCTATGCGCGCGGCATGTGGCAAAGCGCTTTGCTTTGCTGCTTTTTAGCCCAGTGGCCTGTCGATGGGGGTTGAAAGGATAATCTGCGTGCTGGTTTGCCCCAGCTTTTGCAATGTGTTAATCAGATTTTCAAGGCCTTGCATGTCGGGGCAGCACACACGCACCATATAGCTGTAGCTGCCGGTAACGTGAAAGCACTGTGTTACCTCTGTGCGGCTTTCAATTAAATCTAAAAACTGGCGGCGGTCGCCCGTGGGCACCGAAATGTTTACCAGCGCGTCCACCTGCGTTTTGCTTTGCGAACGGCGCTCAAGCACGGTGTAGCCCGCGATGATACCTAAGCGCTCTAAGCGGTGTATGCGCTCAGAAACAGCGGGGCTTGTAAGGGAAACGCGGGACGCAATCTCCTTTACGGGCATGCGCCCATTTGCGCGTAATAAAGCCAAAATCTCTTTGTCGATAACGTCCATGCAATTTGCCCTCTTTCGTGCGAATATGATGATTTTAAAGCGCGGCGCCGATTACACTTTATTTGCTTAAATAACAAGGCGTATTTTTTGCTTTAACTTTATTATAAACGGTTATTATGAAAATTCAAGCTATTTTATTAAACAAATTTGCGAAATTCGCGTTTGACAATTAAAGCAAAAAGAGTAAAATGTGATTGTAGTGAAAATCCGGTTTCGGCACTACCTTAACATTGCTTACAAGAACTTATTATACTTTCCCACCCCTCTTGTAAAAGGAGCTGCTTATGGCAGCTCCTTTTACTTTTCCCAGGAAAAGCAAAAGGCTTTGCAAGGCGCGCAGTACAAAACGAGCAAAAAGTAAACGCGATGCGGCCTGCGCAGATGGGGGCAAAGCGCACACGGCAAAGCACACACAAGCAAAGGATACGGGCAAAGCACACACGGCAAAGCACACACAAGCAAAGGATTACGCAAAGGCGATACAGAACAATCAATTAGTCGATTAAATAGGGCGTATACAGGTGTAAATCCATCGCTTTGATAATGCCCACAAGGCGCACGCCGTCTGGCAAAAACTCTTCCTCCAGCACGGTGCCGCGCGTGCGCATGGGCGCGGCCAGCGCAAGCTTGTCGTATGGCAAAAGCACGCTTATGCGCCGCACGCGGCTTTCCAGCAGCTTATCCAGCAGCGCCAGCAGCGCGTCTAGGCCCTCGCCTGTGGCGGCGCTTGTTAAAATGGCATCGCTGTTAAACAGGGCCACATTTACACGGTCGCATTTATTATATACGGTAATCTGCGGAATATCCTCGCACGCCAGCTCGTGCAGCACGGCGTTGGTAACGGCTTGCTGCT
>JAGPHI010000020.1 GCA_018055565.1 Oscillospiraceae bacterium
TTTTCAGAAGCCTGCGGAATGGCGGTGTACACGATTTCTACATTGGTTAATTCTTTTACCTTTTGCGCAAACCATTTGGCAGAAAGGTCGTCAAACGAGCTGGTGACAACCCATTCAATTTTGGTGGGTGTGTCGGTTAAAGGCAAAGTAAGGCCGCCGAGGCGCGGATCGGCTGCGGGCGCGGGGGCAGAAGATGCAGGGGTGGATGCAGGCGCAGAGCTAGGCGCCGACGCGGGCTTGCCGCACGATGCCACGGAAAGCACCATCGCTGCGCAAAGAAGGATTGACAGAGTTTTCTTAAACATGAAATTTACCGCCTTTTCTTTTTTAGTTTATTGCTTTGCGTAGAAACTTATTTTTAATGCGCACGGTGCAAACACGCGCCATGCGTCAAAAATACGGAGTTTACCCTTTTACTGCGCCAACCATTACGCCCTTTGCAAAGTATTTTTGCGCCAAAGGATAGGCAATCAGCATGGGGATGATGGATACAAAAATGGTTGCGTTTTTCAGTGCCACTGGGGTTAATGTGCCAATATCTACGATGCTGTTGCTATTGGTTTGCAGCGTAGCGGTGAGCATATCGCGCAGCACCACCTGCAAGGGATATTTTTCGGCAGAGCTAAGGTAGATGGACGGGATAAAAAAGTCGTTCCAATGGCCCATAAAGAAGTAAAGCGCAATGGAAGAAATGGCCGCCTTTGCATTGGGCAGGTAAACGCGCGTTAAAATGGTAAACTCATCTGCGCCGTCCATAACCGATGCCTCGTGCAATTCTTCGGGGATGGCTTCAAAGGCATTGCGCATAACAAGCAGGTAAAACGTCCAGATTACCGTGGGGAAAATGAGGCTCCACATGGTGTCCAAAAGCCCAAGCGAGCTGACCAAAAGAAATTTCGGAATCATGCCGCCGCTGAAATACAGCGTGATGATCATAAAAACCGTAATTTGCTTGCGGCCAAGCAGGTTTTTGCGCGATAAGGGATATGCTGTGATAACCGTGAACAGCAGGTTAAACACCACGCCCACCGCTGTGTATATAATGGTGTTTAAATAAGCGCGCGGGATTTTGGGGCTGGAAAGGATTTCTTTATATGCGTCCAAATTAAAGCCCTTTGGGAAAATAGACACCTCGTTTGCCAAGATAAAGCTGCTGTCGCTGAACGAAAGCGCACAGACATTGAGCACAGGTACCAACGTGATAACTAGGATAATCACCATAAGCGCGTTGATGATGTAATCAAAGGGCTCATATTTATCAAGCGCATTTTTTTTGTTGCGTTTCATCTAAAATAACCAGTCCTTTCTCGGAAAAATACCGTGCGCTTTACCACAAGCTGTTTTGCGAAAGCTTTTTGCTGACGGTGTTTGCCACGATAACAATCGTAAGCGCAGCCAGCGATTCAAAAATGCCTACCGCAGAAGCGTAGCTGTAATTTTGTTGCATAATGCCTTGTCGATACACAAATGTGGCAAAAATGTCTGCTACCTCGTAGGTGGCCGGATTGTACAGCAGCAGCACCTTTTCGTAGCCTACGCGCAGGATATCGCCGGAACGTATGATAAACATGGTGGCAACCGTGGGCAAAATGCCGGGCAGCGTTACATACCAAATGCTTTTGATTCTGCTGCATCCGTCCATTTTGGCGGCTTCGTATAATTGCGGGTCAATACCGCTGAGAGCCGCTACATAAATGATGGCGTTAAAGCCCGTTTGCTTCCATATTTCGCTGATGATGTAAATGGGGCGAAACCATTGCGGGTCTGTAACATAATAATGCGGCGGAATGCCGAACAGCGAAAGAATCTGGGTAAGGATGCCGTTTTGCGGCGAAAGCATATCAATGACCATGCTGCACACCACTACCACAGACAAAAACGACGGCAGATAGCTAATGGTTTGCGAAATCGAACGAAATTTTGCGCTTTTTAGCTCGTTTATCAAAAGCGCAAAAATGATGGGAAACGGAAAGCTAAATAAAAGTGTGAAAAACCCAAGTAAAATGGTGTTTTTGAACAGCAATAAAAAGTCCGGCGATGAGAAAAACCGCGTAAAATGTTCAAAGCCAACCCACGGGCTATCCCAAATACCTGTCCACAGGCCATAATCTTTAAATGCAATTACCAGCCCGCCCATCGGCACATAATGGAAAATAATATAGAATAAAAGCCCCGGCAGCAGCAAAAGAAACAATTGCTTTTGCTGTAAAAAACGTTGCCACAGCGAGAGCTTCGGCGTGGTGTACTGCATCGCGGCGTGCTTTGCCATTGTTTTAGTCATCCGTGTTGCTCCTTTCGGTAAAATCAGTCAATCGCAATTTCCTCTTTGGTGCGCATGGACTGTACGATTGCGCCGATTACTGTGGTGTGGCGCGTCAGCTGGTCGTAGCTGACGGGCATGATGCCCTCGCGCAGCATCTGTGCGAAACGGGCAACCTCGTGGGCATAGATTTGCGAAATATCAATGGCGCGGCAATAGTTATGTTCCTTGCCCACAATGATGCAATTGGTGTCGCTAGTGTCTTTGGTAAAGCTCATGGTGACGTCAAAATCATCATAGCGAGCCACCACCGTTACACAGCTTTCGCGCTCAAATGCACGCACGGCGCGCATGTCGTAGCCAAAAATGGTGAGCACCATTTCGGTAAGATGCGGCGAATAGAAATAAAATCCGTCGTAAATGCTGTTTTTATCTGCCGCAAAATTGATCCAGCCGGTTAACAGCTTATCCTCGCTGCGCAGCGTTTGCGCGCGGTTTTGCAGTGTAAGCACATCGTAAGCGTATTTGCAGCCGGAGCCGCCGGTAAGCAAGGCACCATGCTGTTTTGCAGCGCTCACCAGCGCCGCGGCCTCGGCTGTGTCGCAGGTGAAGGGTTTATCGATAAAAACCGGCATGCCCTTTTCTACAAAGGGCATCGCGTAGCCGCAATGCAGCGAGCCTTTGCGGCACGTTACCATCATCGCGTCCACCTTGCCAAAAAACGCTTCGGGGGATGGGGCAATAAAGTCTACCTTTGCCTCGTCCATAATTTGCTTTTCTGAATCCTTGTCGGGGCCGTATACGCCCACCACGCGCATGTCGGGATAGAGATATTCTCCGGTGCGTGGGTCGGGCAAATTGATTAATTTAGCAAATGCCAATGCATGAGAGTTTTCGGTGCCGATAATTCCAATGCGATGCATAATAGAAACATTCCTTTCACGTTGGGAGGCCATGATACGGCGCTCCGCTGGATTTACGCCGGCCGATTGCTTGATGCAAGGCCGCAAAACGCGGCAAAGCATTTGTTTTTTGCACAATGCAAAAGCGCATGCGGCGCAGCAAAAGCGCAAAATAGGCTTTTACGCGTTTTCTTTTGGCAGCGGGTTTTGCCGATGGCATTCTTCCATCACGGCGATTTGCATGCGCACTTGCTCGGGCGTTACCACCAGCGGCGTGCCGTTTACAAGATGTGCATACACCGTGTCGTAAAAACGGCGCACGGCATACGTAAATGTGCGCGGCTCGGGCACTGTCCATTGCTGCTGTGTCCAAATTAAGCTTTCGCCGCAATACATCGGCAAGCCCTGTGCGTCCATAAGCGGTGTTTTCACAAGGTGCTGCTCTGGCGCTTCGTATTCGCTGTAATAGCGCCATTTGATATCCGTCATATCGCCCACAAGGCCACCGCGTGTGCCCTGAATTTTATATGTATACGTGGGATATGCATCGCAGGAGGATATCTCGATATCCACAAGCGGTTTTTCGGGCTGGGTGAGAATCAGCTTCACATAGTCTTCGGCATCGCCAAAGGTGTTTGCGCGATCCATGCGGCAAAGCACCTGCGGCATTTTGTCGTAACAATCCAGCAAGTTCAGTGCTTGATCCACCGGATGCGGGCCTGTGTTGTACAAGCTGCCTGCGTTAAATTCCTGGCAGCACTGCCAATCCCAGCGGCGGGCATAGCCGTTAAACGCAATGCTGATTTGCACGATGCGCCCAAGCTCGCCCGAATTGATAACCTGCTTTACCTTTTCAAAATACGGTGCAAAGCGCGACTGCTGGAAGATGGCCAGCATGCGATTGTTTTTTTGTGCGGCGGCCACCATTTCGTCCACATCGGCCGCAATTTTACCACAGGGCTTTTCCACCAGTACATTAAAGCCGTGGTTTAAAAGGTCGATCGTGATATCCTTATGTTGATGGCTGGTGGAGGCGTTTACCACAAAGTCAATATCCTTGCGCGCAAACAAATCCTCATAGCGTGCATAGCTTTGGCAGCCGGGAAATTCGGTTTCGGCTCTTGCGCGGCGGTCGGCCAGTGCATCTACCACCGCAACTACCCGAAAGCGTGCAGTATCTGTTAAAAGATGCTTGCCGTGAATATCGCGTCCGCTGCGTCCCTGCCCGATGATTGCCAAATTTAACTGCTTCATGCGTTTAATCCCCATTCCTTTAACTTTGTTTGTAATGCCTGTAAGCATTCGCGCGTTGGCGCATAGCCATCTTGCGAAAAGGCAGAGCCGCCCGGGCGCTCTAGGCTTTCTTTTGATAATACGCTGCTGTGGCGATAATGTGTTTCTACGGCAAGATATCCCGTATAGCCATCTGCCGCAAGCGCCGTAAGCTGCCCTTTAAAATCCACAAGGCCGCCGCCAAACACACAGCCAACAGGCAAGCCGTTTTCATCCAAAACCGCATCTTTTAAATGCACATGAAACAGATTGTTTTTAATCATTTCATACCCATTCGGATACGGGATTTCGGCGTCGGGCGAATAGATATTGTTGCCCGGGTCCCATAAAGCGCCCACCTGTGCGCAGCCGATGCTGTCCAGCACTTTTTTTAGCTCGTGCGCCCCGCGTGTATAGACGCTTGGGTCTGATTCCAGTGCCAAACGCATGCCCGCGTTTTTCACTTTGCGTATTGGCTCTTGATAACGCTCGGCAATCAGCGCAAGCGCATCGTCTAGCGGGCCCTCTTTCCAAAAAGCAAACGAACGGATGGTATCGGTGCCAAGCTTATCCGCTAGGCGAATGCAATTGTCCAGCCCTTTGCTGTGCAGCGCCAGCTCGTCGGTATTATGGATGCCGCATTTGAACACCGGCGCGCTGATGGCGCTTACCGCAAGCCCCGCTGCGCGGATTTTGGCCGCCATATTGCCCATATCCTCGGCGCTGAAATCAAAGGGGCCTTTGTCGTAAGCCGTGCGCAATTCAATGGCATCCAGCCCGTATTCCTTTGCCAATTGCAACGCGATGTCTAAATCCTGCGAAATTTCGTCTGTGATAACGCTTAAACGGAACATTGCGCTGCCTCCGTGTCAAAAATGTGGCTGCCGCTGTCGGTGTCGAGATATAAGGTGACGTCTGCGCCCATTTTGATGGCAGATGCGGGGCAGCTTTCAGCAATGGGCCCGTAAACCGTGGTGTACACCGCTTGCGCCTTATTGTGCGAGGGCACAATGCAAAAATGATGCGCCGCCGACATAAGCGCCGGAATGGTCAGCGTGATGGCCTTTTGCGGCACATCTGCCAGCGTGGCAAAGCAGCCGTCGTTCACCTGCTGCTGCCTGCACACTTCGTCAAGCGTAACCACCTTTACCAGCTTGTCATCATGAAAGCATGCCACATGCGGATCATTAAAGGCAATGTGGCCGTTTTCGCCAATGCCCATGCACACAATGTCTGGTGGGTTTTCACGCAAAAGTGTTGCATAGCGCTCGCACTCGGCTTCGGGGTTTTGCGCCGAGTAATCAATATAGTGCACAGCGGCAAATGGCACGCGCGAAAACAAATGCTCGTAAAGATAATTGCCAAAGCGCTGTGGCGCTTGCTTTGAAAGGCCTATGTATTCATCCATATGAAACGCGTTGATGCGTGAAAAATCGATGGTATTATCACAGACCAATGCGTCTAAAAATTCGTTTTGCGAGGGCGCTGCGGCAAAAATCATGTTAATGGTGGGCTTTTGCTCTAGCAAGCTTGCGATGGCGCGCGACACATCCGCCGCGGCATCCTGCCCCATTGCCACTCTGTGTGGCAGCTTGTGAATGCGAAAGCTTTTCTTTTGTAAACTGTTATTCATTGATATGAACATTCCTTTCTGGGGAATCGAAGCGGCTTTTCAATCGCGCAGATTGGTTTGCGGGATAAAGTAACCGTTTACTATATGATAAAGCATCGTTTTGCGTCTGTCAATAGATTTTGCAATTATTTGCGATATAAAACGCTAATATTTTTAGCCATTATTTGGTGGTTTTGCATAGTTTTAAAAATAAATTGTAGCAATACATCTATTATAAATAGTATTATTACTGTAATATTTACCGCATTTCCGCAAAATAAAAGAAATGTTTTGCCTGTTTCCACGCAAAACGTGCAAAAAGTGCTAAACTTATACGAAAAACAAGGAAAAGCTTTCAGTGCACCGCAAACACTTGTAGGAAAGCCTTTCACAAAAGTACACGTTGCAAAGGCTTGCAGGAAAGCCTTTCGCAAAAAAAGCGCCCCAAAGGCTTGCAGGAATGCATTTTGTAAAAAAACGCGCCCAAAGGCTTGCAGGAAAGCCTTTCGCAAAAGAATACGCTGCAAAGGCTTGCAGGAAAGCCTTTCAAAACGCTTATGAAACAAACGCGCGCAAAAAGCCGCGAAAAAGACGATTTGCCAAAATTTGCTGATATATATTATAAGAATTGCTACATTTGTTTTGATATTTGTTTTTTCTATTGACATTGCGACAGCAATTTATTATTATTTTAGTAACCGATTACTATACAATGATAAAAAGGAACAACGCCATGATAAAACTGCTGGTTACTATACCGAACGGCATTGTAAAAGACACCTTTATCCCCCCGCGTGCACGCGCGGCGCTGGAGGCTTTGGGCGAAGTTACGTGGAACAATACCGACGCCGAATACACCGAGGACGAGCTTTGCGAGCTTTTGGCCGACAAGGACGTTTGCGTAACCGGCTGGTACACGCATCGGCTTACGGAACGCGCACTGCACAAGGCCACGCGTTTGCGCCTTGTGGCGCACACCGCCGCCAGCGTGGCACCCATCGTTAGCGATGCGCTGTTTTTGCGCGGGATTCGCGTTGTTAGCGGAAACAACGGCTTTGCCGAATGCGTGGCAGAGGGCGTAATTGCCTATATTTTGGCTGCTCTGCGCGAGCTGCCGCGATACGACAGCCTGATGCGAAGCGGCGGATGGAAAACGCCCGATTATTATAACCGCAGCTTGCTTGGCAAAAGCATTGGCCTTTTGGGCTTTGGGGCCATTGCGCGATACTTATGCCCGATGCTTTTGCCTTTCCGCGTAAAGATTTGCGCATATGACCCGTATGTGTCCCCCGAAGAAATGGCGCGCTATCATGTTACGCCATGCACGATGGAACAGGCGCTTATGTGCCAAATTGTTTCGGTGCATCTGCCCGAAACCGAAAGCACGCGCCATATCCTTAACGCCGAAAAGCTGGCTATTATCCAAGACGGCGCGCTTTTTGTAAACACCGCGCGCGGCGCCGTGGTGGACGAAGCCGCACTGATTACCGAATTGCAAACGGGGCGCTTTGCGACGGCTTTGGATGTATATGAACAAGAGCCCTTACCCGCCGAAAGCCCGCTGCGCGCGCTGCCAAACGCGCTGCTTGTGCCGCATATGGGCGGCCCCACGGTGGAACGGCGCGGCGATGTAACCTTGCTGATTGCCGAGGATATTGCCCGCTTTTTTGCAAACGAAGCACTACTGCACGAAATAACCCAAGCGCATGCGCAAGGCATGTCGCATTACGAAAAAAAATAAAAAGGACGCGTGATGAAAATGTGGAGCGAAGAACGGCTTGACCAAATGCTAACAACCCCCAGCGCGGGATTAATTGAGGATATGAAAAAGCTTTCGGGCGATGTTATGATTTTGGGTGCGGGCGGCAAAATGGGCCCTACCCTTGCGCTTTTAACCAAGCGCGCCATTACACAAGCAGGCTTAACAAAGCGCGTGATTGCCGTGTCCCGCTTTAGCGACCCGATTGCCGTGCGCCTGATGGAAGAAAACGGCGTAGAAATTATCCGCAGCGATTTATTGGAGCCTGGCGCGGTGGAAGCGCTGCCAGACTGCGAAAACATTATTTACATGGCAGGGCGCAAATTTGGCACCGACGGGCAGGAATATCTGACATGGGCCATGAACGCATGGCTGCCCTCGCGCGTGGCCGAGCGCTTTAAAACATCTGCCATCACGGTGTTTTCTACGGGCAATGTTTATCCGCAAATGCCTGTCATTTCGGGCGGCGCCACCGAGGAAACACACGCAAGCCCCATTGGCGAATATGGCATGTCGTCCCTTGCACGCGAGCGCATGTTTGAATACGCCGCGCACACCTACGGCACAAAAATTGCCATTTATCGTTTGAATTACGCAGTGGATTTACGCTATGGCGTTTTATACGATATCTGCCGCAATATTTTGGAAGGTAGCCCGATTTCCGTGTCTAACCCTTGCTTTAACTGCATTTGGCAGGGCGATGCAAACGAGGCCGCCATTCGCCTTTTGTTGCACGCCAGCAGCGATATTTTCCGTTTAAACGTTACAGGCCCCGAAACCGTTTCTGTGCGAAGCACAGCAACAAAGCTGGCAAGCTTGCTTGGGCGCAAAGTGGAATTTACGGGCGTAGAAGGCAATGTTGCTTACTTAAATAACGCATCCAAAATGTTTAGCCTGTTCGGCTATCCGAAGGTGAGCATCAACGAATTGATTGAATGGCAGGCGCAATGGCTTTTGCAAGGCGGGCGCACATTAAATAAGCCCAC